>CAIWRB010000219.1 GCA_903914955.1 uncultured Chloroflexota bacterium
AAGATTCATCATCGCTTTGGCTGCGGTCATGTGATCGTTGATGTTGACCGCAATCCTTTCCGCTTCAGACAACAATCCTATTGCAACATTAAGCATTTCGTTGTCATTGTCAATCGCGCTGCATCGAAAGGCAGCCAACCCAAAATCAAGGATAAAGCTGGCTCGCTGAACATCATCCAGGTCTTCAGGTAAATCCGCGAGGGCAGCCGTGTAAAATTGGACTGCCTCTGGCAGATGGTCTTGATATGCACGCAGTCTGCCCATACACCAACTTCCGCGAAATTTGATGCCCTGGCCGTGGATTACACCAATTCCGAGCATGTTAAGCGCGCCTGTTGCATACTGCTCAATTTCAGCTTCCTGCGCGGATGTGAGTTTTCCGCCATAGAAATATTCAAAAACACGGTCCACATTGTTCATGGTTCCACTGGCAATAGAAACAGGGTTATCGGAAATATTCTCATGGGCCTGATCCATGAATAGCTTTGACATTTCAGTGTCTGAGGGGGCAACCGCTGTCGAAAGATTGACTTTAATTCTCCTCCTGAGGCCACCAGAAAGACGATCCTGATAGCGCGCATCATCGCAAGCATCATCAGCGAGCCATGCGTATTTTTTTGAGAGATCCCTACATGCCGCCAATTCGAACAACATTGACGTTAGATAAGGTATCGCTGGAACTTCCACTTGGACAAGTATTTGACGATAAAAGGATTTCAAATCTGTAGCTTCATCGGATGATGAAAACCGATCGGCAAATCTATGCCCCAATTCATTTTCATGCGAGTCAGCCCATACCTTTGTTTCCCTGGAGAAATCAGCTTCGATAATTTCGGTCTGGGGGAATTGTGATAACAGATTAATGGGCTCATCCATACGTGAACCTGGGTAGCGGACAACGATAATTTTCGGGATTTGCGGTGCGATAGCGCGTAGGCGCGGCATGATATCGTCATCCCAACCGCTGTACCCAATAAATACCAGTGGAAGCCCCTGCAGGCAGCGTTCTAAAAGTGCTGATTTCCCATCAGGGATTTTTTTCGTATGCCGCAAAGTGAATTGAAGCGATTCAGATGAAGAAATTGAGCCGTGGATCTTGAAGTAAATTTGCTTTGAGCCTGCGGTTGAGCATTCATCCTGTGAAACTATGCGATGATATTTATTTGGCAGGCAGGTATCGAGGTATTCATCAAAATTTGTCGTGATGATATTGTTTACTATTCCCCGATCGCATAGTTCGGCGATGACCTTATGGTTGAGATTGGGCTTGCCGCGATTAACAACCGAGAGCGCGGAGGAGATGAATTCAAGGGATGTGATATTTAGAACGCGTTCCCAGAATGTTTCGGGACGAAAATTAAACCGTCGTAATTCTTCCAATTCCTGGTCGGTATCATCTACATCCCAACGCTCAGATCGCATCTTATCAAAAAGCCCCTCGCAGAACCCAATTTGTATTTCCTTCCAAATTGGCGCATAAGAAGGTGCGAGTTTGGATACACCCGCGCCAAGGAACAGGTTTACAGGTTTCATTTCCTCGATCTGTTGGATAAACATGATTCCTCCTTATTGTGGTGAGTAGATATACTAATAGTTTGGCGCGAACAAGGTTGGCTCCGCGAACGTCGGATTATGCCTTAATACACAACATGGTAATATTTTTGGGCGCATTCCTGGCAGATGTAAGTATCGTGCATGTGGCCATGATGATTGACCTTGCCGCATTGACCGCAAATGCAGAAATATTTTTTGTTGTTCAAAATGCGGCTGATGTATTTTTCCTTGTTTTTCTTCCATTGAGTCAGAGGCATTTGGTATAGTAATACTTCATTTGACACGGGCGTTTGCCCATCCCAGGTGAAATCATCGAAATAGATTTCAACCTGATCGTCTTGAGGTTTGATGTTGATAAATTCAGCGAGATATTCAGGTAATGTCATCTTTTCCTCAAAAATTACAACTTTGATTTCCGATATTTTTCAGGTCTCTTTAGAACAAACCTTGGTGCGACATCATGCAACGAATATCAGAAAACCTTCCCCTACGGCGGGCTTGCTGCGGGGGAGGTATGGGTTTTTTCTATGTTGATTTTCACTCGCAATGATTGCTTCACTTTTGCGTGTGCATGGCTCGGAGTTGGTGATGAACAGGTGTGGCGGTTACTTGAATAGATCCGCGTGTGTACCAGTGCGGATTAGACGTAATTCGTTTTCTACGACTGCGTAAATTAAGACCCAGTCAGGGCTGATGTGACAATCACGCGCGCCCGCAAACTCACCCTGCAAAGGATGGTCTTTGTACCGTGTTTCTAGTTCTTCTGCATTGACCAGCTTTTCGATCAGGACTCGTAATTTCTTTAAATCATTGCCACGTTTTTCCATACGCTTGAAATCCTGTTTGAATTTCCCGAGATAGCGGATGGTTCGCATTATGCTCCCAGTTTAGTAAAGAGCGCGTCGACGCTTTCTGCTTCGTGGAGATCGATCCCTGCCAGCGCGGATTCGATGGCTTGCGCGGTTTCGGTGTTGGGCATGGCAATGGCAAAGGGCAAACCCTTTCTCAAGCTGATCTGGCTGAAGTAGAGGGTGATGGCTTGGGAGGTGGTCAAGCCGAGTTCCTTTAATACTTTTTCAGTTGCGCGTTTTAACTTGGGGTCAACCCGCGCGGTGATCATTGTGGTTTTGCTCATGGTTCGCTCCTGAAACGATGTATATCAAATGTGATACATGTATTTTACCATACTCATCCGTGCCGCGTGAACACATGCCTGATAGGCTCCACCATCTGCAAGTTTCTTTATTTACCTCTTAATTGCAGATGATCCACATAGATCAAAATCGTGTTGGTTGTGCGGTTGTTGCTAATGGAGACAATACCATAGTGGCTAAGGAGCGGTCCAAACGCCCTGGACAAATACTTTGATAATGCCTTTTCTGGCTACTTGGCTCATCCGCCTGTTTTTTGGGATTTTACGCAGAAATTCCGTCAAGCGATTCTCATTTTTCCTTTTGGGTGGGCTCTTTTTATTTTATGAAAAACACCGATCACA
>CAIWRB010000220.1 GCA_903914955.1 uncultured Chloroflexota bacterium
AAATTACAATAACAAACTTTCAAGTTTCAATAACAAACCTTGAAAGTTGACCGACAAACCAATAAAAAGACGGCTTAACCAGAGTTAAACCGTCTTTTTTATATTTACTACGTAAAGCTGGCAGGCTGAAAGGGTTAATTTACAACGGAGATCAGGTTGTCGGGATGGGCGGCGTTCCAAATCACAATCATCTCGGCTTCGGTCTTGTTCATATTTTCAGAATTCACCCACTTGCCGCGAAAGCCCGCGTTCACCAGTGTGTTGAGTTCGGGGTTGACGCGCACGCCAATATCCTCCGAGCCGTCTTTTTTGCCGATGGGTTCAAAGTGCGTCCCATTGGGCAGCTGAACAATGCGTCCCGCCTTCAAGCCTGCTTCGAGTTGTACATCCAATTCAGCCAGCACAGCCAATACCGAGCCTTTGCTCTGATTGGTGGCAGCTATGATATTTTCTATCAATTCGTCTTTGGTCATTGGAGCGCTGAGAACTATTTTGGGGACATAAGTTGACCATACCTGAATATTTCTAGCCATAGTTTATCCTCCTGAATAGTTGATGGTTATTAGAAATTGTCCCTGCCCGTTTGGGAGTATAGCAGTTTTTGCTAGTTCAGTGGTTACCAATCCAGCAATTCTCAATAAAGATTTAGGAATCGTAAAAATATTATCTACTGTACAAATACGAGTAATTTTCATAAAAACCCGGAAGGCATGTCTTTCCGAAGGCGCTCTTGGTTTTCGCCCGAAGCAATCCCCGTTTGAGGAGGAGATTGCTCACTGCATGATTTGCCTGGCAAATCACGTACGGCGCAAGTGTCGCCGCCCAAGCGCAAGAGCAGCGGCTCGCAACGACATGGGTTATTTCAAATTCTTCTTCAAGTACGAACGCAGCTTCACTGGTTTGATTCCGCTCAGGTCAAATATGATCGCGCCGATCATATCCGCAAAACCACGTAATCCCTTGGCGAGCGCACTCGCGAACAGTTCATCTTTCGGCGCATCATCTTCAAACCAAAAACCTAAAATGTGGAGCGTGTTGGTTTTGCGGTCCAGTTTCGGGTCAAGCCGCGCAACGAGATCATCGCCATACAAGATCGGCAGGGTGTAATATCCCCAGCGGCGTAAATGCGCGGGCTTATAAACTTCCCACAAATATTCAAAGTCAAAAACTTTTTTGGCACGTCCTCGCGCGCTGACAATTTCCAACGGTGCAAGGAATGTGATTTCCTCTTCTGTGGATGTTCCCAGCGGTCTCCATTTTTTTGGAATACGATCCGCTTCCAATTCGGACAGAAGGGGCTGGTCGCTATTCAAGTATAGATAGTTATCCTTTGAGTCTTCCACGCGCACCCGTGAAACGCTGCCTTGCTCGATGAGTCTCTCAACGCGTTCCTTCGCTTCAGCATGGGTCACCTTCCTATGAAGATAATCACCAAAGGCGGTGCGCCATGTGCTTTCACGCGCCATGCCAAGAAACGCAATGGACTTGCGGCTGAAATAATCCTCGGCTTCTGAATCAGGTACCGCATGATCGAATTCACTCGGCAGGACACGTTCCCGCAGATCATAGATTCGATCAAAGCCTTTGCGGTTGGTGATCATCACCTCACCGGTCAGCCACAAATAAAACAACGCGATGGATGCTTCCTTGCGTCCGCGATAACTCCATGCTTTTACTTTTGTACCTTCAAAATCACGGTTGCCAAGCGGACCGCGTTCACGTAATTCGTCGAGTACAAACTTAACCAGATTAGCGGGAGGGTGCTTGAATGATTCATAATTAATGCCCTGCTGTTGACGATGTTTCATATGCAAACGCCAGTAGGGAAATTCGTTCATCGGATACATGAACAACAAACCGCCATAATCAAAAGCTTTGCGCTGTTGATATGCCATTTTATATAACTGCGCTGGCTTGTAATTCAATACGCGCCCATGCATAGCAATATCCTGGCTGCGCGCCACCATGGTCAGCGGGTCAAGTTGAAGCCCCTCCATCTGTCGCAAAGCGGATTCGGTACCAAGCAGCCCCTTGAAACGGCGGCCCGGCCAAAGTCCCTGCTGACCGAGAATGAAACGGCGAAATGTTAGTTTGGAGATCGTGTCCATAAAAAAATAACCGAGGAGTGTGAGTCCTCGGTCAATTCTATAAGGTTGAATTTATTTAATCGTCGCCAAGGGAAGCGATCGCCCGCAATAAACCGATGACCAGCACACCAAGTTTGAGGCTTTCGCCGGTGGTGATGGCGGTCTCGCGTTCGTTCTTTTCAGCGCGACGGGTAAGGAGTACAGCGGCAATCACACCAGTGACCGCTCCGATCAATGCACCAAATAAAATTGTATTTCGATTTTTCATGGAGTGGTGATCCTTTCAAAAAACGCTTTGATATTTTCAATGAAGCCATCCAGTGCGATGACCGGCTTTACAACCATAGCTGCGCCGCGCATGATATAGGATTGGGCAATGTTAACATAATCCTGCGCGAGGCCGGTGTAGTGCGGCAGTGCGCTCAACGCACGTGCCATCAAATAAATGAGCCCGATCAGGATTGCAAGGACTATCAAGCCTGTCAGCAAAATGGGAATGATGATCCAGATCGTGGAGACAGCCGCCCAGCGGCCTACGTCACCAGCTGATTTGAAGGTGGCAAAGCTGATCAGCACGATCAAACCCAGCATCAACACTGCAGAAATAACAACCGGCAGAATGATCTGGCGCGTCACTTGCCTGCGATGTTGTAAAAAGGAATAATGCTCAGGATGCGGAAGTTTGGCTTTCATTGAATATATTTTAACCTATAAGTGGTGCGACTGCGAGGTGGTGTTCTTCCAGCGATGGATCAGAGCGACTCGCGGTGGCGAGGAATCAAAAAGACCCTAAAGGTTTTCGCAGAGCGAACCTCTAGGGTCTTTTACAATAAAAATTTATTTTCTATTTCTCAAGAAGGTCGGGACGTCCAGGTCGTCGCTGTGAATGGATGGTTGTGAAGCGGATTTTGTTTCAGCCGATGATCGGTAGTCGAAGCCAACGTTGACAGATTCGTTCGGGCGAGCGAAAGGTGTGTTGGAAGCTGAAAAAGGCTTCTCGTTACGCTGAGGCCGTTCCAGTACGCGGCGCGGAACTCCTGTCCGTTCAAACCCAGTGGCGATGACGGTACAGCGAATTTCGTCACCCATTTCAGGGTCGATGACAGCACCGAAGATCATATTGACATCCGGATGCGCGGTTTCGCGGATAATTGCCGCGGCTTGATTGACCTCGAAGAGAGTCATGTTTGGGCCGCCGGTGACGTTGAAGAGCACGCCGCGGGCGCCGTCAATAGTGATGTCAAGCAATTGGCTTGAAATTGCTTGTTCTGCTGCGTTCTTCGCGCGATCCTCACCAGTACCGATACCAACCGCCATCAGCGCCGCGCCGCCTTCAGACATAATGGCGCGCACATCGGCGAAGTCGAGATTGATCAAACCAGGAATGGTGATGAGTTCAGAGATGCCTTGAATACCTTGATGCAGAACTTCATCCGCCATTCGAAAGGCAACCTGCAGACTGGATTTCTTTTCTGCAAGTTGGAGCAGACGATCATTTGGAATGGAGATGAGCGTGTGCGCGTGTTCCTTCATTTTTAGCACGCCCGCTTCTGCTGACTGGAAACGTTTGCCGCCTTCAAATGTGAAGGGACGTGTGACCACTCCAATAGTGAGCGCGCCGCTTTCCTTGGCAACCTGCGCAACGATCGGGGCCGCGCCTGTGCCGGTACCACCGCCCATACCCGCAGTGACGAAGACCATGTCGGCACCTTTGAGTACGTTATAAAGTTCGTCAGATGATTCTTCAGCGGCTTTGCGGCCAACCTCAGGATCGCCACCTGCGCCAAGTCCGCGCGTGAGCTTATCACCCAGGCGTACACGAATCGGCGCACGCGAAAGCGTCAGCGCCTGCGCATCAGTATTACAAGCGATAAATTCAACGCCTTGAATGCCTTCTTCCATCATACGATTGACGGCATTCTGGCCGGCACCACCAACGCCGATCACTTTGATGCGAGCGAAGGATTCTGATTGCGGATTTCTTTTGTTTGAGTCCATGTGTTCCTCCTGGCAAAGGATATGCCCTATCTTAAACGAGATTGATGAATTTTAAAAGGGTAAAAAGTACCTGTTTTACGATAATTTATTTGGGTATTAAGTAGATAATTTAATCATCGCATTGATACACGGATTAAATTCCACGCTCCACTATGCTAAGGCAACAATCGTTTCATCCAATTTTTTATTGCGTTAAAATCCATATTTTTTTCTCCTTTTGATCTGCGGCGTTTATTATAGCCGCTTGAAAGTACCACATCATGTTCTGTCATCGTGGCTGCCCAGCGCAATAAACCCACACTGGTCGAATATGCGGGGGAGGAAAGTTTTTCCACAAGACCCGTCAGATTTTCCGGTTGCGCGGTGCGCACAGGCATTCCCAATACTTCACTTGCAATTCGTTTAATGCCGGGCAAGGCAGAAGTGCCGCCCGTTAATACCATACCAGCAGGAAGCAGACCATCATACCCGGAGCGTTTTACTTCCTGCATGATCAAACCAAAAGTTTCTTCGATGCGGGCCTCGATGATATGAGCAAGATCCTGTCGATTTATTTTTACATCATGATCCTCACCGA
Source organism: uncultured Chloroflexota bacterium (assembly GCA_903914955.1). Lineage (GTDB taxonomy): Bacteria > Chloroflexota > Anaerolineae > Anaerolineales > Villigracilaceae > Villigracilis. Next base: position 4,663 of record CAIWRB010000220.1, read on the forward strand.
ACGGGCGGATGGAGAAATATTCCTCGATGCCAACTCCGGATCGCATGGCAAAACCCTGTTGTTTTTTCACTTCCTCTGCCTGTGAAAGTGGCAGGCGCAAGCCGTGTGCGATATCCTGGGTGATATGGTTACCGCCCACCGCGAGAACCATGGTGTGCCAGACATCGCCGTTGACATAAATTGCCAGATCGGTTGTTCCGCCGCCAATATCACAAACGGCAACTCCCATTTGGCGTTCATTTTCGGTTAGAACCACTTCCGCAGAAGCAAGCGGATTCAAAACGAATTGCTGAATTTCAACTCCCGCAGCACCAACACATTGACGAAGATTATCCACCGTCGCTGCGGCGGCTGTGATAATGTGAGTTTCAACTTCAAGCTTATAGCCGTGCATACCAATTGGAGTCCGCACACCTTCCTGTCCATCCACAGTCATGCCGCGCTGAATAATATGCACGATCTCACGGTCATGCGGTATGGCAACCGCCTGAGCCTGCTCAAGCGCGCGCGCAACATCCTCCGCGACAATGATTCCGCCGGGGATGCCGGTCGCGCCGCGGCTGTTGACAGAGGACACATGCGCCCCTGCGAGACTGACCAGCCCGGTTGTGATCTCCAGACCAGCCGTACCCTCAGCTTTTTCGACCGATCGTTTAATCGCTTGCGAGGCAGCAGGAAGATCCACAATAATGCCTTTGCGGATCCCGTCTGAAGGTTCAATGCCCACGCCAAGAATACGAATGGACTTTTCATCCTCCACCCGCCCAACAAGAGTGCAAACCTTTGTTGTACCTATATCAATTCCAATTACGATCTCATCCATTTTTTTATTGTCCGCTGTTTTCTGTCTGTGACGATTTGTCATCAGTCATTCTGTAAAAGGGCGCGTCAGGATATGCCACGCTAATAAACGCAGGTACCTTGCCACGATCAAGAAGATCATTAACCACTGCCTGATACACCACCGCCTTCAAACGCATGTCTTGCATGCCGCTTGTGCCAAAGAATGCATTCCAGCCGCGGTTATCTTTCCAGCCAAGTCCGTAATTCGGGTCAAAGATCATGGCCGAGTCCTCAGGCACGGTTGGCGCGAGAACGAGGATCGCATCCACCAATTCCTTTTGAATGAAAGGCGTCGGTTTGAGAGGGTCAACAGTGGAAGCAACAATGGCAGAAGGCGCGCCCAGACCGTTGACGAGAACAAGTCCCGCCACCAATCCGCGCGGACGAAATGCCACACCTGTAGAGTCTATCCAGGTGTAACCACCATCCTGCTGCCACAAAATGACGGGTTGCCGCTCACTGACTGTAACGTTTACATGGTTCGGCAAATGGGCCTCTACTTGGGCTGAAGCCAATTCATGATAGTTCATAAGCAAGCGGGTCGTTACCTCTTCTGGTTGAATTGTAAATATAGATTGACCCGTCACTGCCAGCACCGCGTTTATTTCCTCGGCGCTTAAGCGGACGTTTCCCACCACGGTGGCACTCGAAACATGGAAGTAGGGAAGCGTGAGTGCAAAATAAATAATGAAACCTATCAAAATCGCGATCACCGCAGAAGTTTGGCGCCAACCTCCACGTAGAGACAATAAGGAAAATCCTGGTTTGTGTAATCGAACTTCAGCCAAACCAAATGCAATATTAAAGTTGCGTCGGTTTGAACCACGCTTCGGCACGACTCCGACAGGTTTTGTCGAAATGCGTGAGGTTACCAGAGGGGTGGACGATCGCATGACGCGTTTCTTTGTTTCCTGCAATCCTCTGACAGTGCGTTGTGCGCGGCGCTGACGTGCGTTCTCGGCACGGGAAAGATCACTTTTTGGACTCATGCCAACCTCCGATGCTCGGTGTGGTCGCGCTGTATCTTGCGCTCAAGCGCAAGTTCGATCAAACGATCCACAAGTTGGGCATAGCTCAAGCCGCTGGCCTGCCATAATTTTGGATACATGCTGATAGATGTAAAGCCCGGTATTGTGTTTAATTCATTTAAGTAAATTTGGTTTGTATCATTATCAAGGAAGAAGTCGGCGCGCGCCATTCCAGCGCAGTCTATGGCTTTATAAGCACGCACGGCATATTCGCGGATTCTGTCACTCAATTCCACTGGCAATTGTGCGGGGATGATAAGCCCCGATGTGCCGTCCACATATTTTGATTCATAGGAATAAAACTCCCGGCTTGGCAGCACTTCACCGCAGACAGAGGTTCGCGGTTCTTCATTACCCAGCACACTTACTTCGATCTCGCGAACATTACCAACGCCGCGCTCAATGACAATCCGGCGATCATAACGCGCGGCTTCCATTAATCCTTCGCCGAGGTCGGAACGCGAATTGCATTTGCTGATGCCGACAGAAGAACCGAGGTTGGCAGGTTTCGCAAACAACGGATATGCGCCTAATTTTTCAGCTTGCGCGATTACCGTGTTGATATCATTATGAACATCACTACGTAGAACAAGAAGTGAATCCACGATGGGAATTCCATTTGCGCGCATCACATCCTTGAAAATACCTTTATCCATGCCAACTGACGAACCAGCCACTCCCGCCCCAACATAAGCGACATCTGCCAACTCAAGCAGACCCTGGATCGTTCCGTCCTCGCCAAACGGTCCATGCAGGACTGGAAAGAACACATCAATATCAGCCAGCTTTTCAATGGTCTCACCGGAACCACTTGTCTGTAAAATATAGAGAGCAGAATGTGAAGGCTCACTCGGAAGAACGACGCGATTCAACTCTCTAAAATTACCCTGCGCAAAAGCATCGAGTGTATTTTCACCATTCAGCCACTCACCATCAAGCGTAATGCCAACCTGAGTCACTTCATATTTTTCAGGGGCTAGCACTGCGAGCACGGAACGCGCAGACATCAACGAAACATCATGTTCGCCGGATCTTCCACCGAATAAAACTGCAATACGAAGTTTCTTCACTCGTTCCATTCTCCGATAAGTTCCACTTCCAACTCCAATTTAATATTAAATTTTTCAGCCACGGTCTGCTGTGCCAAACGGATCAAAGCCCGAACATCCTCGGCCCTGGTCTCATTGTGATTTATAAAGAAATTTCCGTGCAGCGTGCTGATCTCAGCGTTGCCGATACGGGTGCCTTTCAGGCCCGCGGCTTCGATCAAACGGCCGGCATGATCGCCTGTGGGATTTTTGAACATGGAGCCCATACTCGCCCCAGGTGGCTGCTTGGCCTTTCGACGTTCGCTGAATTCATTGATTTTAGCAGACACTTCTTCCTGAGCCGCATTTTTTAATCTCAACATAGCCGATATCACTATTGCTGTTTCAGCTTTGCTTTTCAAAATACTTGTACGATATGCGTATTTCATCTGCTCCACTGAATATCTTTCAAGGCCATTCTTAGTCAGCACATCAGCCCAAATTAAATTTTTGGACATATCACCATCGAACGCGCCGGCATTTCCATAAACCGCGCCGCCGATCGTGCCGGGCACTGTCGCAGCCCATTCCAGGCCTGCCAATCCCCTGGATGCGCAGCGATTGGCGAGATTACTGAAGATGACTCCTGATTCACACCAGACTACGGGCTGGGTACCGCTTTCGAAGCGCACTTCCTTTGCCCGATTCAAAACCACCACTCCACGCACACCTTTATCACTGACCAGAACATTCGAGCCTCCGCCTAAAATAGTATACGACAGGCCCTGTTCCAGAATAACCTTCATTACACCCATTAATTCATTGGTACTTTTGACCATAACCAAAACGTCGGCCATCCCGCCAATTCGCGCGGATGTATACGGCGCAAGAGGAATATTTTCCTGCACTGCATCGGCAAAATGAAGGCGCAGCACATCCACGGGTCTGGCAGAAGAATTCATAGGTTTCTCGTAATACGGTCCATTCGTAAAATGTTCAATGATCTTTATCAACGATTGCACTTCGATCTTTTCATCCTGCCTGACTGGGGCAGACGAAACCTTCCTAATGGCGGAGCGCAGATCTGCCTTATTCACACGTTTATCTTTGGCATGCACCAGAACCATTTTTAAAGGCGGGAGTGCAATCACTTCCGACGGAGATGGTTTCTTTGCTTCTTCATTAAGCATGAGCCACCTCACAACCTCTTTAAAATTTCCGTGCTGATCTGGTTGGCATCGCCCGCAGATAGTACAAGCAAAACGTCGCCTGAATGAAGATTTTTAAGAAGATGCTTCGTTGTGTCTTCAAGAGAACCGCTATAGTGCGCTGACGCATGCGGCATGGCACTCACAACCTCAGCGGAGGAAAACTCCTGTTTAGCTTCACGCGAGGCATAAATTTCTGTGACCAACACCTCGTTGGCATCATTAAAGGCGCGTGAGAATTCGAAGAACAAAATTTGTGTGCGCGAATAAGTATGAGGCTGCCAGACCGCCCAAATACGGCGACCCGGATAACGAGCCTTCGCACCCGAGAGCGTTGCGCGAATTTCCGTGGGATGATGGGCATAATCATCAATCACGATCACGCCCTTACGCTCACCACGTACTTCGAAGCGGCGACCTGTGCCGGTAAATTCACTCAAAGCATCTGCCGCTTTTTGAAGGGAGAGTCCCAAAGTAGCCGCAACCGATAAGGCAGCGAGGGCATTACGAACATTGTATTCACCCGGCACTTGCAAAGAGACGTGCAGAACAGACGCTGCCGATGCGCCCACGTTCGTCATGGCAGAGAAATCAAACCCACCGCGCTGATTAGGTTTTAGTGCTCGCGCCTGCATCCATTGTGGACTGTTAATCGTCATCTCACTCTGAAGACTGTAGGAGACCACATTCAGCCCTTTACGGCGCGCATGACTTAACAAAGTCATGGAGCCTTCATCATCGGAACACGCGATAAACGTGCCGTCGGAGGGAAGCAATTCTACAAAACTTTGGAAGGCGGAATACATATCCGCAAACGTCGGGTAGCAATCGGGGTGATCGTGTTCCAGATTGGTCACCACTTCAATACGAGGCTTGAGTCCGAGGAACATGCGATCGTATTCATCGGCCTCAATGACAAAGGGATTGCCTTTTCCGGCGTGCGCGTTAACTTTTAAATTATTTAATAAACCACCCACGATAAAGGATGGTTCACGCCCCATCGCATACAACATCCATGCGATCATGGCTGTGGTTGTTGTTTTACCGTGTGTACCAGCGACTGCGATACCTGTCTTCTCAGCCATTAATTGACCGAGAAAGTCTGCCCGTTTATAGACAGGGATACCCGATTGCTTCGCGGCGACAACCTCTGGGTTATTATCTAATATCGCAGATGAACGGATCACCATATCCGCTCCCCCAACATTGCGGGGATGGTGTCCTATATAAACGCTGACTCCATCATTTTGCAAATCCACTGCGAACTGTGAAAGTTCGCGGTCTGAGCCTGTCACGACGTATCCGCTTTCTTTAAGCAGACGCGCGATGGCAGAAAGCCCTGAACCACCAATGCCAATAAAGTGAACTCGTGTCATAGTTGTTTTCTTCTGGAGTGTGGGAGCCTGCCCCGAATAAGATCAGGGCAAAACGATATTTGCGCTTCCATACTCCAAATTAATCCTAGATATACACCACAATAATAAAAATCAAAACGATAATAACGGCAAAATAAATACCAGGCTCGCCCAGCAAGCGCGGAGGCATATATTTCATCATTAAATCAACAGCCTGAACAATTACTGGATCCGTCGCAGGACTAATGATGGTTTTATAAGGATATTCTGCCATGTGGTTATAAAACAGAATGGTACCTGAAACGAGATAGCCATTTATGCCGCCCAGCACCGCGCCGAAGAGTGAATCTTGTAAACGCTCACGCGCAGCTTTCGATGAAAGGCGTGGAATGGAAGCAACTGTTTGATACCCAAAATAGACCAGCGCAATGAGTACCAGTGATTTGATCCAAAAAACTGAACTGCCATTCCTGGGCAGGTCCCGTACAAGTGGAATGTATTTTTCCAGCAATAAATTAACCGCCAATGCAGTGATGACACTAAAAGCAACCAGTAATTCCTTTGCCCAGCCGCGCATCGCACCGATCACAGCGAAAAGAATAACGTACATCCAGAAAATATAAACAATGCTCATCATAAAGGTTGCTCTCCTGCCAGTTCAACCAACTGACTGGCGATCATGCCTGCTGCGTTTGGATGCGATATTTTTTTCATCGCAGCGCGCATGGCTTCAAGTCCGTATCTATTTAATAATAAATCTTTTATCGTGGAAAGGAGTTTATCTTCCAACGACTCATCGCGCAAGACGACAGCCGCTTTCCTTTCTGCAAGGAAATCTGCGTTCACTTTTTGATAGCGCCATGCATAAGGATACGGCACCAGGATGGCTGGCAGGCTGAAGAAGGGATATTCTCCCAGTGACGATGCGCCTGCGCGCGAAACAACCAGATCTGCTGCTGCAAGGGCCGCCCCCATTTCATGCGAATACGGCATGGCATGATAACGCGGCTGTAAATGCAACGGTAATACCTGAGCGGCTTTTTCAATGACAGGCCAATCGAGGGAACCTGTGATATGAATCACCTGTGCGACATCCAGTAATTCATTCAAGTGTTTGAGTACCGCCATGTTGATAGACCGCGCGCCTTTGCTTCCGCCAGTAACGAGCAGGGTAGGCAGCGCAGCATCCAGCCTATAATATTGAGTCGCTTTTTCACGGGACCAGTTCGAGAGGTCGGCGCGAAGCGGGTAACCTGTGAGGATGAGTCTCTGCGGTCGTAAGAAATATTTTTTTGACTCAGACGCGCTCACAGTGACAACATCTGCAAAACGGGAAAGAAATTTGAGCGCGAGGCCCGGCTCAATATCAGGCACAAATAATACAGTTGGAATGTTTCGGCCAGCAAGAGCCATAGGCGTGGCAATGAAGCCGCCAGTGAAGAAGAGCACATCGGGGTTGAATTCGCGCAAAATGCGACGCGAAGCCACAACACCACGCGCAAGTTTCGTAAGGTTACCAGGCAGCGCACGCACGCCAACTCCATGCACACCCGCCGCAGGTATGGAACGATAAGAGATGCCCGCGCGATTCACGAGTTCCTCCTCCATTCCGCCTTCACCGCCGACCCACAAGGCTTCAACGTTTGGATGTTGTCCGATCAGCGCGCTGTGAACGGCGAGCGCGGGATACACTCCGCCGCCCGTCCCACCAGCGCAAATTAGCAACCGCACTATAAGACCTCCATTCTTCATCTGTAATCGTACCTTCGCCAGTTTGGCGGGAAATATTAAAGAGAATACCGAGCGCGGCCAGTGTTGATACAAGATTTGAACCGCCCGAACTAATGAAAGGTAATGCGTTACCGGCAAACGGCATGAGACCCACCATCACCGCAATGTTGATCAATGCTTCAGCAGCGATCCACATCACAAGACCGGAAGCGAGAAGCGTGCCGAGCATATCAGGCGCACGCCGCGCGATTACCAGTCCACGCCAGACGAGAAAACCATATAAGAAAAGTAATCCAATAGAACCAAACAAGCCAAGTTCTTCCACGACCACCGCAAACACGCTGTCGGTTGGCGCCACGGGTAAATTAATGAATTTGGATCGTGATTTTCCCAGCCCAATGCCAAACCACCCGCCATTGACGATTGCTTCAAATGAACGTTGTACATGGTAGGAAGCCTGAAGCGGGTTTTTGATGCCCGCCAGAAAATCATCCACACGCTCGCGCCCGGTCGGGCTGAAAGCAAAGACCAACAAAGCTACAATCAAAGCGATCAACAGTAGTCTGCCAATTTGCTTCAGATCACCTCCCGCGAGAAAGAAGAGCAGGCCGCCAAGCAGCAACACGGTTGCGGCAGCGCTAAAATCAGGTTGCAGGCCAATCAAACCACCGACAATACCGAGGATGATACCCAACGGAATTAATCCAAGTGAAACATCCTGCAGGAATTGTTTTTTCGAATACAACCAGACGCTAAGATAAATGATCAAAACCAGTTTCGCGAATTCAGACGGCTGCCCCGAACCCTCAAAAAACCAGCGCCTCGAGCCAAAGAGCGCAGTCATGGATAAAACCAAACCCAACAGGGAAATAGTGACGAGCATCGCAGGAAGAGCAAGTTTGCGCCAATAATGGTAATCAAAAAACGCGAGGAATGTGGCGGCGGCCAATCCGAGTCCCAGCCACATCACCTGGCGAGAGAACATTCTCATTTGGTTATCATACTCACGAAACGAAAAATCCCATGAAGCTGAGTAAAGCATGATCAAGCCAAATACGATCAGTGCCACAACACACACAAGCAATGGCATATCAAAACCACCCGTAAACCTGGGTTGGTTATTCTGTGAACGAGGTCGTTCGTTCATTACAGTTCCTGTATCCATTTTATAAAAAATTCTCCTCTCTCCGCAAAATCTTCGAACGCATCATAACTTGTGCCGCCCGGCGAAAACAGGACGACATCGCCTGCCGAGGCAATTTCCGCGGCTTTGAGAACAGCTTGCTTAAGATCATTTACACGATGAAGGTCAACGCTTCTCTCTACGTCGATAGTGGCTACAGCTTTCTGGATCAGGTCTGCCGCTTCGCCAAAAACCACAACATGATCCACGCGTTGCTGGATCAATTTTGCGAGATCTTCCCAGGGAAGTTTTTTATCACGACCGCCAAGTAGTAACACGATCGGTTCATCGAACGCATGAATGGCGGCCATACTTCGCTCAGGCGCGGTTGCGATCGAGTCGTTGTACCAACGCACGCCATGCAGTTCACGCACAAGTTCAAGCCGATGCGGCACTCCACGAAATTCCTCCGCGGCTTCGAGCATGTCATCGAGTTTGAATCCGGCTGCGTGACCGATCGTGAACGCCGCGAGCACATTTGCCACATTATGGTCACCACGCAAGTGGATCTTTTCGCGCGAGATCAAAGGCAAATAAGCATGGCCATCTCGCAGGTTTAATAATCCATCATGCAGATACGCGCCGCTGAAACCTTCAGCAAGATCTTGCAGACTAAATGTCAGTAGTTTGCCTTTTGCCTTATTGCGTAAATTCCACGCGCCTTTGTCATCATGGTTAAGGATGGTCGTATCTTTCTCAGTTTGAAATTCCAAAATACGCACCTTGGCATTTGTGTAGGCTTCCATCGTGCCATGACGGTCCAAATGATTTGGTGTGATGTTCAATATCGCAGCGATATTAGGCGATATGGTCATTTGATCCAGTTGAAAAGATGAGACCTCAAGGATCGCGATATCGTCGGATGTCATTTCATCGACATAATTGATGAGCGGGTCACCGATGTTGCCGCCAATATAAGACCGTGAATGATGAACTGTGGACGGCGGACGGTTTTCGGTCAAAGATCTACGGTCTAATTTTGCCATTTCGCCAACTAATGTCGTGGTGGTTGTTTTGCCTGCCGAGCCGGTAATACCAATTGTTTTACACGGAGCAACTTCCATGAAAATTTGTGTGTCGTTCGAAAGTGGAATACCGCGCGTGATGGCTTCTTGCACGATGGGCAACGTCAATGGGACGCCACCGGAAAGACAAAGCACGTCAGTGTTATTCAATAATTCCAGCGGATGCCCGCCCACTGCCCAAGCCACATTGGTATCCGCGAGAGATGTTTGAGCGAAAGCAAGTTCATCCGCAGAGCGCGCGTCACTCAAAGTCACGTGTGAACCGTGAAAAGAGAGCCAGCGAGCAAGGGCGATTCCTTGGCGGGCAGCTCCTAAAATTAGAACGTGAGTGTTGGTCCAGTTGGTCATAATTCAATAATTGGCAATTGGTAATTTACGAGTTACCAATTACATATTTTTATACCTGTGATAATCCAATACCGATCAAGGCGGCCATCAATCCGATCAGCCAGAAGCGTTGAACGACTTGTGTTTCGCTCCAGCCGAGCAATTCAAAATGCAAATGGATGGGCGCCATTTTGAAAAAGCGTTTGCCTTTTGTCCACTTGAAATAGCCGATCTGAATCACCACACTCAGCATTTCGCTGAGCGGAATGATGCCGATGACCAGCAACATCAACCATTGACCTGTCATCAAAGAAACGATTGCCAGTACCGCGCCAAGAGAAAGAGAGCCTGTATCGCCCATGATCAATTCAGCGGGATGAACGTTAAACCATAAAAAGCCAAACAATGCCCCAACCAGAATAAAACAAAAACGGGCAAGATAAACCTGTTCCTGCATAATGGCAATTCCGCCAAAAGCCGCAAAGGCAGTAGCGGCGATCAGCCCGGCAAGACCGTCAAGACCGTCCGTAAAGTTAATCGCATTCGATTCAGCCACAATGATGAATGCCGCGATGGGCACATACCACCAGCCGAGTTCAAGTTCAAAATATAAGCCGGGAACATATAGATCGGGTACATCCATATGGTATTTCAAAACATATGCGATCACAAGCGCAAGGATCACTTGAATACCAAATTTTGTGCGCGCACGCATGCCTTCCCCTTTGCGTTTGCCATGAATCCCTTCCCAATCATCAACCGCTCCAAGAATGGCATAGCAGATCATGGCTATCATGGGAACCAGGACTGAACGCCCGACCCCGCTTGCGCTGGCACTGACACCGATTAAAACCACGGCATTTAATAAACCACTCAAGAATAATACCGGAAAGATGAACATGATCCCACCCATGGTGGGGGTTCCCATTTTCACACGATGGATATCAGGCTCTTCCACGCGGATGATCTTGCCGACCTTGTAGTAACGCAAAATACGCAGTAAAGGCCCGCCCCAAATGGCAGTCATTAAAAACGCAAGGCCGGCCAAGCTGAGAGAGAGGGCAATCTGTTTCACGATTGCGCCTCCAATGCAGCTGTGATGCGATCCATGCGCAAGCCGTGAGAACCTTTAATCAAAACCGCATCGTTCGGTGTGAGGTGTTTGTTTAACCACTCTACAATCGGCGCAGCTTCTTCAAACTCCAAAATATTGCCAGACTTCATGCCAGCACGACGAGCCGCATCAGCGATCATATGCGCACGCGGACCAAGGGTGAGCAGCGCTTTTGCCACTTGTGCTGTCCGCATACCGACCATCTCGTGCCCCTGTCTTTCATAGGGTCCCAACTCAAGCATATCGCCTAATACCGCGAGCTTGCGTCCATCCATTTCATCAAGTAAATTGAGTGCAGCCAGCATGGATTCCGGCGAAGCGTTGTATGTATCATCAAGGATCAGCGCCCCGGTCTTTGTCCGCACTGCTACGAGACGCAACTGAGCAAGTCCCTGCGCAAAGCCTTCAAAAATCTCCTGCCATTTTAGGCCATCATTGAGTCCCACCGCGGCGGCGCGCAAAGCTGTATGGACAGAATGTCGTCCAATCATAGGGACGTGGGTATGAATGGTTTCGCCTTGGTAATGCAGACGGAAGCGAATTCCATTCAGTCCAAGGCCTTCGATCTGGTCAGCCCATAGATCAGCTTCTGGTGAAAGACCGTAGAAGAAAACGCGCGCTTTTGTCTTCTCTTCCATTTTACGGACCCATGGATCATCAAAGTTGAGGATGGCAACTCCATCAGAGGGAAGCGACTGGATCAATTCGCTTTTTCCACGGGCAATGGCTTCCTGGGAGCCAGCACGCTCAGCGTGGACGGTGCCAACATTGGTCACAACACCGATCTGGGGCTGAGCAATATCGCAAAGGAATTTGATTTCCCCAGGCAGATAAAACCCCATTTCCAAAACAGCACGTTCGTAACCGGGGCCAAGCTTTAAGATCGTGAGAGGCAGTCCAATTTCATTATTTAAATTACCAGGACTTTTGAGAGTGCGGTAACGCGTACCAAGCACTTCCGCGATCATTTCTTTGGTAGTGGATTTGCCAACGCTGCCAGTCACTCCGATCACACGCAGTTCCAGTTTGCGGCGCCAGAAACGAGCGATTTGCTGCAAGGCAGCAATCGAGTTATCCACGCGCAGGCAGAAAGGAGGGCTAAAGTCAAAGGTCGGATCAACTGATAAACCGCCACGCAGATCAAGGGTTCGAAAAGACGCGGGCATCTCCTTCTGAATTAAAGCAAAAGACGCCCCCCTGGCAAATGCTTGTGCAACAAAGTCGTGCCCATCCACTTTTTCGCCGGGGATCGCAACAAAAAGTGAGCCTGGAATTACCAGACGCGAGTCGATAACCGCTTCAGTGATGAGCGCCGTCGCGTTCACAATATGAACGGCGTTGCGGGCAATGGCTTCGAGAGCATCTGCAAGTATGAGCATGTTATTTCTGGACGAGTTGGTTCCGAATATTATCGGGAGGAATATCTAAAAGGATGACTGTTTTCTCGGCGATTTGGGCAAAAACAGGCGCGGCAGTTTCAGAGCCCCAAATGGATGAGGAAGGCTCTTTAAGCCAAACGTAAATCATAAATTTTGGATCATCGACCGGCCCCCAGCCTAGAAATGACGCATTGGTTTTTGTGCTATCGTAGAATCCATTGACCGGGATTTCCGCAGTGCCGGTCTTTCCAGCGAGTCGATAACCAGGAACGAGCGCGGCCGATCCTTCGAATTCGAGTGAATTGGCTAGCATCTCAGAAAGGGTGTCAGCAGTTGCCTCAGTGATGGGCGAACCTACAATTTGCGTAGTCGTATTATATTGACGCTCATTGCGCACCATTGCATAGAGTGTACGCGGCATGACGCTCCGCCCATGGTTAGCGACTGATGATACTGCTGTCATGATCTGAAGAGGCGTGACGGCCACCCCCTGACCAAAAGCGTTCGTACCAAGGTCAACAGGATACCAGTCCGAATCGCCCGGAGTTTTGAGCCTGCCTGCGGCTTCACCGGACAAATCTACGCCTGTGAGATGGCCCAAACCAAAATTGCTCATATAGCTATAAAAACGTGTTGCTTCCATTTGAGTGGATAACGTTGCCATGCAAACATTGAGTGAGTGCTGCAAACAACCGGTCATATCCTGCACACCCCAAGCTTTCCCGTCCCAATTATGAATCCAGGCGCCGCCGACAAGGATGGAGCCAGTATCCAAATAAGTTGTACCAGGAGTCACAATACCGCTATCCAATGCTGCGGCCATGGTGAGTATTTTAAGAACTGAACCAGGTTCATAAGGTGTTGAGATGGCCAGATTGAAATCACTTGCGTTGTTATAGATCGTGCCATACTCCCAAAATTGATTCAAATCCATGCGCGGAGTAGAGGCAATGGTAAGTAATTCGCCAGTCTGTGGATCCATAATGACGATCGTGCCACCTTTGGCGCCATAGGTTTTGAGCGCATCATCCAATATTTGTTCAGCTGCAGCCTGCAGATCTCGGTTAATAGTAAGAATAAGCGTTGTGCCGTTCGGGACGTGCGTAATTTCAGCAGCTTTGTTCGGGTCAATGGGGACAAGCACCTTCACAGGATTCCCTGCAAGCAAATCATTATATTTTTCCTCGATGCCAAAATAGCCGCGCCCCTCGCGATTAACAAAGCCGATAAGATTCGATGCCAATGAATTTTCCGGATAACTGCGTTGAGGATGAGCTTTGAAGTCCAGGCCAGTCAAATCACCAATGCCACCATTCTTGGCATCCAGTTTCATTTTTTCCTTTAATTCCTTAAGTCGCTCCCCTTTGTGTAGATCGACAAAATCCGCGATAACCACATAAGAGACACCCTCAGCCGGATTATGAATATCACTCAATATTTTCGAGTAATCGATTCCAAGTTCCGAGCTGACAGCAGAGGCAATTGTTTCAGGATATTTAACGGAAGTTAGATCCACGCCAATCTCAAAAACGGTTTTATTACCAGCCAGGAGGTGCCCCTTCCGATCATAAATTTCGCCGCGGTCAGGGAAGATCGTTTGCAGTTCAGTTCGACCGTTCAACTCGTTCGCTTTTATTTGCGGGGTTACATAACTGTTTTGAAGACGTACAATCTGAAAAATAATGGCAAACGCGACAAATCCCATCACGGCCATCACCAACTGTGTACGGAGTGCATATTGTTGTCTCATTACCGGCCTCGCGAAGAAGACACGATCTTTTCATCCATCCAGTCAAATAACGATTCGTTATATTCCGGCGGAATACTCAACGCGCTCAATTGCGGAATTGACGTGGAAGACAAAATATCAGGTTCAGGCGCAACATAGCCTGGTACGATCAGATATTCCACTTCATCAGATTTGACGGGACGAAAACCAAGATCAAGCGCGCGCTGTTCCATGACACTTGCAGATGTCAATGAAGCAAGTTGGGTTTGCAAGTCACCACTCCTCTGCTGACTTTCAGTGATAAAAGCAGTCAGGTTTTGGATCTCGCGCCCAGCGAGGGCAGCCTTCGAGGTGACATCCAAATAAAGAGTTGCCACCATTGCAGTCGCAAGCACTGCAAGCAACAAGTTGACAATCCACTGGCGCTGCACGCGCCATGGAGCGACTTTATAAGCTTGGACAAGATGGTTTACGTTTTGTATGTTCATAGTTTTTCTACAATTCTAAGTTTTGCACTGCGCGCTCTCGGGTTGCCTTTTACTTCTTCATCTGAGGGTACGATCGGTTTTTTATTGATCAACTTCACAACTGCATTGCGTTCCACTTCGTAAATTCTTTCGTAAGGCGGATTGACGAGTTCCTTGCTTTGTTCACGAAAATAATCCTTGACGATGCGATCTTCCAGCGAGTGGAATGACATCACCGCACACCTGCCACCTGACCTCAAAGCTGCTACGGCTTGCGGAAGCACGCTCTCCACTGAAGCCAATTCCTCGTTGACGGCGATCCGCAAAGCCTGAAAAGTTTGAGTGGCTGGGTGTATGCGGTCTCCTCGTCGGGGAGATGCTTTCTCGATCACAGCGACCAGCTCACGAGTAGTTCGAAGAGGTCTGTTCATCACGATGGCTTTCGCGATCTTTC
>CAIWRB010000221.1 GCA_903914955.1 uncultured Chloroflexota bacterium
CCATGTTTTTGCGACGAGTTACGAAAACAGCCCAAAAAGGGCTCAAAATTGAACTTATCGTCAGTAGGAAGAAAAGTTATGCACCGCGATTTCTTTCCCCGTCGGGACTGCAGGTGCGTAACTTTTATAGCAAGTGAATACACAAAACCGACTTTCCCAGGTCGGTTTTGTGTATATTGATATCAACGAATATATATTTTCCACATAAGTTCGTTTGCACGGTTCCCCAACCGATACAAAAAGCGATATAAAACACAAAAACATCTTGTAATCATCCAATCGGTACGCTATACTCCTTTATACAAAAGGTCTGGGTTATAAGAGGAGATCGTATGAACCAAGCAATATCATTTGGGAATTTTGTTAGACAGCGTCGCCGTGAATTGGATCTGACGCAGGAGGAATTGGCGCGGCGCGTGGGATGTGCAGCCATCACCCTGCGCAAGATCGAGTCGGATGATCTACGTCCTTCGGTTCAGATCGCGGAACGTCTCGCCATGGCGCTCGCAATTCCGTTGGACGATCGGGCAGACTTTGTACGCCGTGCCCGCGCAGTCCAGCCTGAAGCGGATAATCTCTCCGAAATCACCCCCGCACCTTCAATGGATGAGATCGGACGCGAAGACCTGACGGGTCGCGCCATTCGTGGATACGCCCTGGCGGAACGGATCGGCAAGGGCGGCATGGGTTCGGTCTATCGGGCAGTTCAACCCAACGTGGAACGCGAAGTTGCTGTCAAGATCATTCTACCGGTTTATGCCAATCATCCAGATTTTATCCGCCGCTTCGAAGCCGAAGCCCAATTGGTGGCGCGGCTTGAGCATCCGCATATTGTTCCACTGTATGATTACTGGCGCGAGCCCGGTGTCGCATATCTGGTGATGCGCTTGCTGCGCGGGGGAAATGTACAAAACTTGATTGGACAGGGAGCTCTGCCCTTGGAAACGACATCTCATATCCTTGAACAAATCTGTTCAGCATTGAACGCCGCGCACCGCATCGGGGTCATCCATCGTGACTTGAAACCAGCTAATGTTCTATTAGATGAAGACAGCAACGCCTACCTCGCAGATTTTGGCATCGCTAAGAATATTAGCAATCCCGATATGGAAAACCTGACCCAGGTAGATGCGATGATCGGCTCGCCGCAATATATGTCGCCGGAACAGATCAATTCCATGTCTATCAAGCCCCAGACGGATATCTATTGTTTGGGCATCATGTTGTATGAAATGCTGACTGGCGCCCTACCCTTTGCGGGTCCCACGCCGCTCGATCTGCTGCAACAGCATATCAACACGCCCATGCCCCCACTCGCGGCGCATCATACGGGGTTACCTGTTTTGCTGGACAAGGTAATCGCGCGCGCGACCGCCAAGAAACCCGAAGACCGTTACGAAGACGCCATGTCGTTCTACAAGGATTTTCGACGGGCAGCCAGCGGCATGACGGATATCCAGCCCATAACCGTATATGCTGAAGAAGAAACGGATATTGAGATCGAGAATCCATTCAAAGGATTGCGGGCATTTAGCGAAGCGGATGCTGATAACTTTTTTGGACGCGAGACCTTGGTGCAGCAATTATTGGCGCGGATGGGCGAGGGGGGAGACCTGAGTCGCTTTCTGGTAGTGATCGGTCCGAGCGGCAGCGGCAAGTCCTCGGTCGTGCGAGCCGGATTGACTCCAGCTTTGCGGCGCGGTGGCTTGCCCGGTTCGGAGAATTGGTTCATCGTGGATATGCTGCCGGGTAAACATCCATTTGAAGAACTCGAAGCATCACTACTGCGTGTAGCAGTAAATCCGCCGGAACATTTGTTGTCGCAGATGAAGGATGGCAACCGCGGACTATTGCGCGCAGTGCATCGCATTCTGCCTGCCGATGAGAGCGTTGAGTTGGTGCTGGTGATCGATCAATTTGAAGAAGTGTTCACGCTCGTTGAAGATGAATCTGAACGCGCTTTGCTGCTGGAAAATCTTGCGACTGCTGTCTTGGATGAGCGCAGCCGCCTGCGCGTGGTGATCACATTGCGCGCTGATTTCACTGACAAGCCGTTGCGCTATGTGGATTTTGGCGAGTTGATGAATCAACGTTTTGAATTTGTCCTGCCGCTGACACCGGACGAATTGGAACTGGCAATTCTCAGTCCTGCGCGGCGTATCGGACTCAAACTGGAAAAGGGTCTGGTCTCGACCATCATTCGTGAGGTTGGTAGTCAGCCCGGCGCGCTTCCCTTATTGCAATATGCGCTCTCTGAACTTTTTGAAAGACGCGATGGACGCACGTTCACCAACAAAGCCTATCAAGAGATCGGGGGTGTGCTCGGTGCATTGGGACGCAGTGCGGAAACGATCTATTCCAATTTGGATGAAGCAGCACGATCAACAGCGCGCCAGTTATTCCTGCGTTTGGTGACGTTAGGCGAAGGAACAGAAGACACACGCCGCAGAGTCCTGCGCGAGGAATTGGAAAGCCTGCTCACGGTCAAAGGACAATTGTCCACCGTCATTGAACCATTTGGCAAAGCGCGTTTGTTATCCTTTGACCGAGACCCGATCACGCGCGGTGCGACTGTTGAAGTGGCACATGAAGCACTTTTGCGCGAATGGATTCATTTGCGCGAATGGCTGATTGAAAGCCGCTCTGATGTGCGCATACAAAGACAACTCAGCGAAGCCGTGCATGAATGGAATTCCGCAGTGCGCGATATCAGTTTCCTGATCACAGGTTCGCGCCTCGATATATTTGAGCATTGGAATTCGAATGCAACCATCGTGTTGACAGAGGATGAGAGTGCATTTTTAACTGCCAGCCTCGGGGAGCGTGACCGCCGCGATGACGAGGAACAAGCGCGCCGCAAACGTGAACAGCTTGCCACAAAACAATTGAGGCAGCGGGCAATATTCCTGTCTGTTGCTTTAGTTATTGCGCTTGCATTTGCAGGCGTGGCAATGTTCTTCGGAAATAAAGCCAGCCAGAATGAAGCAACCGCAAATGCCAGTGAAAAAATAGCTATATCCCGGGAATTGGCCGCAGCAGCCATCAGCAATCTTGATGCTGATCCTGAGCGTAGTATATTGCTGGCATTGCAGGCTGAATCCACAACTCATACCATTGAAGCGGAAAATGCCCTACATCGTTCCATTCGTTCTTCACAGGTTATTTTTAACCTAAATAAATTGGGACCAATTTATGGTTACTCTAGTGTTAACTATGGTTATCTTAGTGTTAACTATAGTCCGGATGGAAGCCAAATTGCTACATCTGATAGTAGTAGCAAGGCTAGAATTTGGGATGCTCATACCGGCAATGTTCTATTTTATCTGGGTCACTCCGATAGTGTTAAGAAAATTGTTTACAGCCCGGATGGAAAGCGCGTTGCCACAGCCAGCAATGACCATACTGCAAAAGTATGGGATGCAGTCACCGGAAAAGTAATATTTACCCTTAGAGGTCACACCAATGGAGTTAATAATATTGCGTTCAGTCCGGATGGAACCCGCCTGGTGACAGTGAGCAATGATGGGACAACAAAAATTTGGAATGCCTTCAGCAGTAAGGAATTGCTCACTTTTTCCGGCCACGGAAAGGAAGTTTTTGGCGTTGCATTTAGCCCGGATGGAAAACGGGTCGCTTCAGGTGGCAATGACAATATCGTTCGGGTATGGGATGCAACTTCGGGACAGGAACTGCTTACCCTGCCCCTTGAGATAGTAGAAAAAAATTCATCCATTTACGCTATTGCTTTTAGTCCGGATGGTTCTCGCATAACTGCAGTTGGTTGGGGAGCAATAAATATAAATATATGGAACGCTTCAACAGGAGAAAAATTGTTCAGTGGCAAAATTGGTGACCCAGCCTACATCATGGATATTGCCTTTAGTAAAGATGGAAGGTTGGCGGCGACCGGAGGTTATGATCAAAAAGTGAGAGTTTGGGATACCACAACCAAACAGGTGATATACACTTTAGCCGGTCACACAGATTCCATCAGTGGTGTTTCTTTTAGCCCGGATGGAAAGAGTCTGGCATCATCCAGTTATGATGGTACTGTTCGGGTTTGGGATCTCTCGACGCCTAGCGAATCCCTTTTTATTCCTTTTGCGCATAATCCAGATGAGACCACAGCTTGGGGCCGGGCAGTTCGCTTTAGCCCAGATGGAACGCGCATCCTGACTAACTATACAGACAATACCGTCAGAATATGGGACGCTGTTTCCGGCAAAGAATTAAAGCAATTTAAGGTGGGCAAAATCAATAATTTCAATGTGTACAGTCCTGACGAAAAGCTTGTTGTCGGTTTAAACGAAGATAATACCATTACGATTTGGAATGCAAATACCGGTAAAGAGAATGTCATGCTGACTGGTGCTAATGATACGATTAATCAAATTGTTTTTTCGCCGTCGGGAACTCATCTTGCTAGCGCAATCAATGATGGATCAGTTATTGTTTGGGATATAGTCAGCGGGAGGTCATTGCTTACACTTGGAGACTATTCTTTGACACTTGACGTCGCTGCCCCCGCTTATGCGGTGGCTTATAGCCCTGATGGAAAGCGAATTGCAACTGGTAATAGGACATTGTTATCTGGAGTGGTTATTTGGGATGCTACATACGGGAAAAAGTTATATACTCTGGATTTCTATGATCCATCATCCATTGACTACAGCCCTGATGGAAAACTACTGGCTATAGGAGGTATTGATGGTACCGTTAGCATTTGGGATGCGTTGAAGGGAACAAAACTGTGGGCAGTGAAAAATGAAGCATTAACTATTTGGGGGATCAAATTCAACCCGGAAGGGAATCTGCTTGCCACGGTTGGCGCTGATGGCAGTGCCCGACTGTGGGATGTGACCAGCGGCGCAAACTTATTGACCCTTTACGTGGATAGCGACGGCGCCAGCGCTGTCTCATTCAGCCCGGACGGTAAGAGGCTGGCCGTAGGTGGCAAGTCAGGCATTTCCATTTTCTATCTGCAAATTCAAGATGTGATCGCACTGGCAAAGTCCCGTGTTACACGCACATTGACTAAAGAAGAATGTCAAAAATATTTGCATGTGGATGCATGCCCCGTTACGCCGTAAGGTAAGTGCTTTCAACTGTAGGTAAAACACAGGTAACGATGAGCAAAAAAATATCTAGAAGAGATTTCCTCAAAATAGCGGGAGTTGCCGCTGGAGCTGTGGTTGCTTCTGAAATCATTACACCACTGATCCTGCCAGAAAAATTGGAGTTCGATCAAAACGTCAGCTTGTGGGTACCTGCCCAGCCGCCGAAAAATACCGCATTGGCAGAAGATCTCGAAGTGGACGTAGCAATCATCGGCGGGGGCTTCACTGGCCTTTCGTCGGCGTATCAAATTTTGCAGAGGTTTCCCGGGAAATCGGTGGCGGTCTTTGAAGCGCGCGGAGTCGGTCAGGGCGCTTCCGGGCGCAATGGCGGCATGTTGTTGCCGCAAACGCCAAATGAATACATGGCGGTTTATTCTGATGCAAAAACTCATCAGCGAATATACGACCTGACCGTGAAGCACATGGATGATCTCGCAGTAATTGTCAAAGCACAAGAGATTGATATTGATCTGCGCCGTCATGGCGCTTTGCTGGTGATCGCCAGGGAAAGTCAGGTGGCGAAATATAAAAGCTACGCACAGCAGGCTCAGTCGCTGGGAATGCCGATCGAATTCTGGGACCGAGCGCGGACAAGGAGCGAGATCGGAACCGATGTTTACTTCGCGTCTCTCTTCGACGCGAATGCTGCTGAGCTGCATCCGATGAAGTTGATACTCGCTTTGAAGAAAGCTGCTGAAAGCGTAGGCGCTCGCATTTATGAAGACAGCCCCGTGATTGAGATTCAAGATGGAGAAACCATCCGCCTAACGGTTGGGGATCAAAACCACATGGTCATCGCAAAAGCGGTGGTGATTGCCACGAATGGATATACATCCAAACTTGGTTATTTCAAGAACAGTGTATTCCCTGTTCACACACCGATGGCGACCACGCCCAGCCTTCCGGATTCAATATTTGAAGAGATCGGCTGGAAGAACAAGGCTGGGTATTCCGATACGTTTACGATTCTCTATCACCTGAGCCGCACCTCGGATAACCGCATCATGATCGGCAGTGGATATGTCAATTATTTTTTCAATAACGGGATTATCGATAAGGACGATCCCGCCTTTTTGAAAGCGCATTTGCAAAAAGAATTGGGACGCATCTATCCCAAGTTAGCGGGGATGGAATTTGAGCATTTCTGGACAGGCATTCTGGGCTTCTCGTTGGATTTCATGCAGTCTGTCGGTGTGATGGGTGCGCATAGAAATATCTATTATGGTCTGGGCTATGCGGGACACGGCATCAACCTCTCGACGCTTTTTGGAAAAGTGATCGCCGATCTTTATGCCGGTGAGGGTAAAGCATGGGACGGACTGCCATTCATAAATCACCAATATATTCCCCTCCCGCCCGAGCCGCTCAAGTGGGCAGGGATTCAGGCGACCATTCAATATTACAAAGCCGATGATGCGGGAAAGTAAATTGGAGAAACAGAAACGCAATTCAACGTGCCATGGCGAAGAAACCAGAAGACCGATTTGGGATTGCTACATCATTCGCAATGGAAATGGGCAAGGGATAAAAAGCGAGTTATAGATTTTATATCTATTACTTGCTTTCACGTTCTTCCTTGGCTTTATTCTTTTCTCATCCGAATCCCTGTGCGTGTTGCAACAGTGACCGTCTCAACCAGATCATCCATATGATATGAATTTAAAACCTGGGTACCTGTGCTGGCTACTTCGCTCATCCGTCAGGTTTTTTTGGATTTTTGGCTGAACTTTCGTCAGACGATTCCTTTTTACCTCCAATTGTCTCGGTCTTTTTGTATTAATACACGCTCGGATCGTTTGGACAATCGTTTTTAGGAAAACACACCGATCACAAGCAGCAAAACATAATTCGATCTCATATCCTGAACATCGATAAATAATATTCACGTGTTGGCTACTTGGCTTATCCGTCTGATTATTTGGGATTTTAGGCTGTATCAATTGTTCAGCACTCTTTAGTATGTGTTACAATGAATGTGCAAATGCATTTCTTGTCAAAGGAGTATTTTATGCCCAAAACATCCACTCTAACCATTCGACTGGACCCGGTCCTTAAGAAACAGACTGAACGGGTATTGAGCGAAATGGGACTGACGCCCTCTCAGGCAATCACCTTATTTTACAAACAGATCAATTTTCAGCGCAGTCTACCCTTTGAAATACGATTACCGAAAGAGCCAAATGAAGAAACTCTTCAGGCCATGGATGATTTAAAGAATCGTCGCAACGTAAAGACATTCAAAAGTGTAAAGGATTTGGCGGCGGATCTCGAATCATGACACGGGTCATTACTCGTACAACGAATTTCAAAAAAGACTTCAAACGAATGCAAAAGCGCGGATATGTCATGGAGCGCCTGTATGCACTTATCCGATTTTTGGTCGAAGGAAAGAAACTGGAATAACGTCATCGCGACCACCTCCCGCATGGAAATTACGAAGGAAACAGGGAGTGTCACGTTGAGCCTGACTGGTTGCTGATCTACACGATCACAGAAGAGGAACTTGGTTTAACTAGGACAGGAACTCATTCGGATTTATTTAAGTAAATAGTGACTCCAGTGCAAGAAGCCGCAGTGCTTGGTTGTGCTCGCTACTTGGCTCATCCGTTAGATTTTTTTTGGATTTTTGGAGGAAATTTCGTCAGACGATTCCTTTTTACCTCCAAATTGGTCTCGGTCTTTTTATATTAATACACATTCGGATCGTTTGGACAATCGTTTTTACGAAAACACACCGATCACAAGCAACAAAACACAATTCGATCTCATATCCTGAACATCGATAAATAATATTCACC
>CAIWRB010000222.1 GCA_903914955.1 uncultured Chloroflexota bacterium
ATCTTAGACCCATGACTTTGCGTCTCCGCCTTTCAACGGATTTGCTATTTACAAGAACTAATGTGAATAGTATCACAATCTTACAGTTTTGCAAGGTTCAGAGCGGTTCTCATTACCATAAGCCTTCCGCAATTCCATAAGAACCGCCTCGATTTTCGAGAATTCGCCTGTCCTGGCTACTTACGTAAGGAAGGTTGAAGCTCCACTTCTTGAGGGAGATGCGCATCCATGAACTCGAAGGTTCCTTCTAGGTCAGCCTGAAATTTTGACTTTGCAAAATTATAGACATGCGAAGTCAGAACCCTTCCAAATGCTTTTTCCAATTGGTATGGTTCTTGAAATTTCAGGCAATGATGGATTTGTCCGCGCAAAATTCGTTGCAAAACTCGCCGCCTTCCTCGCCTCGCCTCCCCACCCAACAAAATACCCGCCGCTCTAAAGACGGCTATCAGCGCAAATTATTTTCCAAAGGTCACCCCCTCACTCATTTCCTTTTCCCCGTCCTCCACCGTAGCCAAATCCACAATTGGACTATTCGAGAGTCAACTCATCGACATCGCAATATAACCCCGCCTCCGGCGTGAACTTCTTCAAGCCACCCAAAACAGAAGTTTGGATACCCTCCTCATAGGAAAACACACCGATTTCACGCTTGTTCGTTTACTTCCTGAAGGCTGGTTTTGTCAGAGTTAGATGCGTTTTGTAACCAGTGAAGGATGTTGGCTATAATCCCCCAGCGTACTTTACTTTGGATTGAAAAGGCTGGACCGTTTACAATCAAGACCAATGTACGTTCATCTCACCACCCATTCCGCATTTTCCTTGCAGGAAGGATTGACCACCCCCGTCGATCTTGTTCAAGCCGCGCAGGCGAGCGGCATGTCTGCACTTGGCCTTACCGATCATAATCTGCTCACCGGCGCCATTGAGTTTGTAACAGCCTGCAAACAGTATGGTATTCAACCTGTCCTCGGGCTGGAGATCGACCTGGATCATGGTCCACTCAATCTGCTTGCTACCAGTCTCGAAGGCTGGTCCAATCTCTGTCGGTTGAGTAGTGCGCTTGCCCTGCGGGAAAGTCCAGAAGCCTTATGTTCTCTGGATATGCTCTCAACCTATTCAAAAGATTTGATCGCACTGAGCAACAATCCAAAATCACTCAAGGATATTTTTCAGGATCGTTTGTACGTAGCTTTGCAAGATCCCGCCAAAGCTGCTTCTCTCTCAGACATTGCAAGCAAATTGGCCTTGCCCACTGTAGTTACCCATTCGGTGTATTACCTCCGTCCTGAACAAGCCACTCTGCAGCGGACTCTCACAGCCATTCGCCTGAATAAAAATGTTGACGGCTTGCCAGATCACGCCATCGTACCATCTGGTGCATATTTCATGAGTTCGGCTGAAATCGAATCGCGTTTCAAGGAATTTCCCGAAGCGCTCAACGCTACAATGGAAATCGTGGAACGCTGCAAATTCAATCTGCCGATCGGTGGATCGCAAATGCCGACTGTCCCTCTGCCGAATGGCATCACTGCATCTCAACATTTGCGAAATAAAGCGATAGAAGGTGCGAAACATATTTATGGTGAGGTCACCACTGTCATCCAGGCTCGCCTGGATCACGAGCTGGATACCATCGCCCGCATGGGTTTCGAACCGATCTTCCTGATCGTGGAAGATATCCTGGATTTTGCCCGGAAAACCGGGGTTCCATTTTCTTCGCGTGGATCAGCGGCTTCCTCTCTCGTGGCGCACTGTCTGGGGATCACCAGCCCGGATCCAATACGATTGAATTTATATTTCGAGCGCTTTTTGAATCCGGCCCGCAGTACGCCGCCCGATATAGATACCGACCTGTGCTCGCGTCGCAGAGATTCAGTCATTCAACATGTCTTTGATAAATATGGCGCGGAACGTGTCGCAATGGTTGGGACGATCAATCGGTATCGTCCGCGCTCAGCCCTGGGGGATGTGGCCAAGGCACATGGACTGGAGCCTGCGAAAGTCCGCGAACTTGCCAATCAATTGCCACATTCATGGTGGGCACGCTTTGAAGAAGGAGAGGAAGGAAAAGACCCGCCGTCTCCCTTTGCAGAATTGCGTGTAGCTTATCCATCAGAGCCTTATCAAACGATCTTCAATGAGTCCGAAGCCATTCTGACGCTACGCGTGCCACGCCACCTCTCGATGCATCCGGGCGGTGTGATCGTTGCCCCCGGTATACTTACCGATCTCGTACCTGTCATGCGCTCGGGTGGGAAGGGCGTCATCATCACACAACTGGATTTGGGATCAGTGGAGGCTTTGGGACTCGTAAAGATCGACCTGTTGGGCATCCGCGGTCTGACAGTTCTGGGAGACGTGGCGGAATTTGTTCAAGAGAGCCGACCGAATCAGTTTGCCTCTGCGCTGGCCGTTTTAGATTCGACCCCAGCCGATGATCTCGCAACTGCCCAACGCATTGAAAAGGGAGAAACGATCGGCTGCTTCCAGATCGAAAGCCCGGGCATGCGTGCCACCTTGCGCGAGATCCATGCGCGAAGTGAAGATGACATCATGGCTGCGCTGGCTTTGTATCGACCAGGACCGCTCAGCGGTGGACTCAAGGATGCCTTCGTGCG
>CAIWRB010000223.1 GCA_903914955.1 uncultured Chloroflexota bacterium
CCAACACCACCTGAATTAAAATATATTAAGAAAGTAGGAGTTCTGAGAAATACTGATTTAAAATTGGAATTGATTCAGAACTCCGATTTTTTTTGTATGGTAGACGCTATGGATGATATTGTCGCATTGGCGTGGGAAACAGAAGAATCTGAAGGTCAAAAAAGATTGGTATTTAGATTTGGAAAAAACAGAATTGGATGAATATTATCAGTGTTTAGGTAAGAAATAGATATTTTATAGGTATTTTTATGCTTAATAAAAAAATCACTTCCGTATTGCTTGCGCTTTTTCTTCAACTATCCAATTATTCAGCGCAAGCTGCCGATGAATGGATGATCTATGTAGAAAAGTTCAAAAAAGCATTTACCAAGTGCGATGACGGTTATGTTGTATATAGGTTGAAATATAGAATTCCAACTCAATCAGATTATGCTAAGTATTCTCAAAGAAATAATGAGCAACAATGGTATTATGATTTAGACTTACTAGAATTAAAAAATGATGTTCATTTCCGTATTGTTAATCCAAATATTTATCCAATAAAAGCAACGGCGGCTGATGTTCTCAATGGTTTGGCAAAACAGCAAGGTCAAGTGATAAGATACGATTGGGATGTTAATCTTGTTATAAGTATGAAAAATATTCGTGCTCATGATCTTAAGCCAAATCGAGATGCTGACGAGTGGAGTAAATGGAGTGATGTTCAACCGAAAGATTATTGGGTTTATTCGATTACAAAAAGCGGAGATACTGTAGAATACTGTCATCAAGAACTATGGTTAGGGTGTCAAGATTCCGCAGAAATAGACAAGACAACTGAGTTTATCAGCCCTGTTTGTAACATCCCTACTAAAGATGAAATTAAAAGGCTAGAGGCTAAAAAACAAAGATGTCTATTAGAAAGTAGACTGATAGCCGATAAAGCCGTAGAGCGGGTTAGAAAAGAATTTCATTCTGATTCGCCATACAACAGTTATCGTAGTACACCGCCAACTAAAGAACAGTTAACAAATGGGGCGTTCTCAAGTTGTCTTAACAGGCAAGAGGACATAGATATTGATGAATTACTGGCCGCTTACGACAAACCTCTGCCAAGTATTGTGCCAGAGCAAACATGGAAACCGAATGGGAATTATTGCGTTGATGAAGACATAATTGAGGAAAAAGAACTTCATGTAAAATTCAATTATCCTAAGGTTACTTTCTCGTTAGAAGAAATACAACGGAAGACGAACGACAAGGAATGGCGGAAAGCTTTCGATGACTTGGAAGTACGAACAAAAATCTGCGCTGGAGACCTCCGCGAGGCATTTAAGCAGTGGGAATCTGAGCATCCCGAGCAAAATTAGCTTTTGTGCATTGGATTCCCGCTTGCCCTGCCCTTGAAAGGCTCGTCCCTGTCATAACGGAGCTTGCGGCACTGCACAGGCTCCGCCCTCCCCTCCAAAAACAAAAACAGCTTTTCGGGGTCAGCATTGTAGAGGCTCGACACCGGCAGACTGTCCTCCCACACCCATTGGGTGTTGGCACTGGAATTGGAGCTTGAGCGGAACAACTCCCAATCGCCCTCACTGCGCCCCATGCTGAACGCCGTTTTCTGTACCTCCTGCCGACCGGCGCGTTTGCTGAAATACTCCGCCGTGGCGACATCGTTGACGTTCGAGACCGTCACCGCCGCCGAATTCGCAATGAACACCTCCCAATTATTCTTGTAGAGGTTTTGCAATTGCGTCAGATTTTGCACGAACGACCACAGCGCCACCCCATGCCCCGCAATCAGCCCGTAGCCGTTCTCAATCACCTGCAACGCGCCGAGGTTGGCGAACTCATCCAGCAGACACACCACCTGATACTTCCCCTTTTCCGAGCGCATAAACTGCGACATGGCGACCAGCAGCACCAAGCGCAAATAACGGGCTTGGGTAATCAGCCGTTCCGAAGGCAGGATCAAATAAACCGAAGTCTTGCGGTTCTTCATCCGCCCGAAATCAAACCCCTCGCCATCCAAGGCCGCGCACAGCACATCGCTCTTGAACATGCGGGTTTGCGTTTCGGCGGTTGCAATAATACTCCTGACTTCC
>CAIWRB010000224.1 GCA_903914955.1 uncultured Chloroflexota bacterium
CATGGCGGGTATTTCACTTTGGGTGGCGGTTACTTACCTGATCATTAATGAACCCTGGCGCGATAGAATGTCCAAACTCGCGATATTTCTAGGCGCTTGCCTGGTATCCGGCTTGTTGACACTCCTTTTGTATTCTCCAGTGATAATTTTTGGAACGGGCTTGAATTCGATCATCAACAACGATATTGTAAAATCCCGTGACTGGTCCTCTTTTATCGAGAGTCTTTATCCCAGAATTATAAAAATTCAAGAGGATTGGAAAAAAGACCTGCCTTTGTCAATCCAATATCTGCTTTCAGGCGGGTTTCTTATATCGCTGTTTTTTTATCGCAAGGCATCGAAACAGAAATTACCTCTGCAATTATTTCTGTTCCTTGCGGTCGCGATCCTTCTTGTTCTTCAAAGGATTGCCCCCCTGCCAAGGATTTGGATGTACCTCGAATTGTTCTGTGTGTTCTTTTCCGTGGCCGGGTTAGCATGGGTGGTTGAGATGCTGTTCATAAAAATGGCAAAGGAAACATTTTTCAACAGGATCTTCCCCAAGGCCGCCCTTTTATTTACGATCGCAATTTTAGCAAGCTCGGCAGTGAACACTCAAAACCCGTCAGCCATCGCGGATCAGACCGTTCAGCCGGAGCAGGTTGCGGCAGAATACATCGCCAGCCACCTGAAGACGGGTGACATCATATTGGCTACAGGCCCGGTGGATATACTCACTGCATATCATTTGAAAATCCTCGGTGTTTCCTACGATGTTTTTTATCAGAGAAAACATCCACTGGAATTTCAAAATGCGCTGGTGGTTCTTCGCGTGAAGGGGAATTTCAATACTCCGGAAAAATTGATCGAGTCGTATGACTTACTTTCCAAACTGGATCCATCTGAGGCTGAACTCGTATTTGAATACGGAGACCTTCAGGTTTATTCCATTCAAGCCAGGCGACCCTGACGCATTTTTATTTTCGATTACAATTTATCCGTGTCTTATAATCAATCCGGAACGCCCGCGGGTTTCCGTTGCATCTGATTGAAGGTGCGTTCTTTTCTCCAAAGAAACTCTGACACGTTTTTTTATATCAAAGTAACATCTTGAGTATATATTCTTTACGGCACATTTCACTTATTTCAGAAAATAGAGGCCAAATGACACAAGCACCGATCCCGGCGGGGAAAGTTCGTTTTTTCAGCGGGAGTTCCAATGTACCGCTTGCAAACAAGATCGCAACCCATCTGGGTGTGCCGTTGGAAACGACTCATATTACGCGTTTTAGCAATGACAATTTATACATTCAACTGGGTGCCAGCGTGCGCTACCGCCGTGTGTACATCGTGCAATCGCTCTCGCAACCAGTCAATGATCATTTGATGGAATTGTTGATGATGATCGACATCGCACGCGGCGCGGCTGCATCAGAGATCCACGCGATCATTCCATATTACTCCTTCGGCCGTTCCGATAAAAAGGATGCGCCGCGTATTTCCATCACCGCCCGTCTGGTTGCGGATCTGTTGAAGACAGCCGGTGCCACACATGTAATGAGTATGATGTTCCACTCGCCGCAGGTCCATGGCTTTTTTGGAGTTCCTACTGATCCGCTAAGCAGTCGCATGGTTTTCAAGGATTATCTTTCAAATCTGGACTTGAGCGGAGCCATTATTGTCGCTCCGGATATGGGTCAGGCCAAGTCTGCGGCGCGTTTTGCGAAGACTCTGGGTTTGCCTGTTGCCGCCGGGAATAAAGAGCGCATCTCAGATACCGAAGTCATTATTAGCGGCGTGGTGGGCAGTCAGGTTAAGGGACATAAGCGTGCCCTGATCTATGACGATGAGATCGCCACCGGCGGATCGATTTTAGAATTAAGTCGTATGCTTATTGAAGAAGGCGTGGAGGATATAAAAGTCCTATGCACACACGGTGTGTTTAGCCGCAACGGTCTCGAACGGCTGGCGGTTGTCCCTGAAATTACGGAGATCATCACCACTGATACAGTCCACATACCATCTGAAAAAACACATCCTAAACTGACGGTGCTTTCCGTCGGGCATGTCTTCGCGAACGCAATCCGTCACAACATTAATCGTGAGTCTCTTAGTGATCTGTTTGTGTTCGGAGAGTAACTTTTGGGAGAATTATGGAAATCACACTTCGCCGTATTACACAGGAAGACAAATCTGAATGGCTGCGCATGCGAAAAGGCATCTGGCCCGAAGCACCCGATGAATATATGACCTTTGATATGGATGAAATCCTTGCCAGCGATAATGATTTTGTCATCTTCGCGTGTGATGAAGGCAGGCCAATCGGCTTGACTGAGGCGAAGATCAGAGATTACGGGGAAGGCTGCGAGACCAGTCCCGTTGGTTATCTTGAAGGGTGGTTCGTACAGAACGAGTATCGTGGAAAAAGAATAGCAGGCATCATGACACAAGCTGCCGAAAATTGGATACGCGAGAAAGGCTGTACTGAAGTGGCTTCGGACACCTGGCTGGATAACGAGCCCAGCATCCGTGCGCACATAAATATGGGATATACCGAAGTGGAGCGGCTTGTTCATTTTGTGAAGCAGTTGTGAGTCAGCGGGGCGCCGCACGATTGTCATAAAGTAAGACTTTATCCTGGCCATTCCGATCGTCATCAAACCGCAAGCGAGCCATACACTTTCGCGTTTTCCATCCTCATTCCATTTGAATTAAATGATCTTCCACTTCCACGGCCTGGCAAGCCGCTTTGTCTCCATATCAAGAAATACCTTTACCTCCAAACAAAAATGTAAGGTTAATTACAGAGGGGCGTGATGTATGATGATGAAAGACAAGTAGACATGTAGACGAAATCAAAAACCCAATTGGAGGAACAAAATGAAAACTATGCTTCGAACCATTTTGAGTACTTTTCTTTTGGCGAGTATGATCACCGCCTGTGGAACGCCCGCCGCGCCCACTGCCGCGCCTGACATAGTCGGCACTGCTGTTGCCGGTACTCAACAGGCACAAGCGCTTGCACAAGCGACAGTGAACTCCACTGCGTTAACCGCCATGCCCGCCACGCCCACACCAGGCCCCACAATGGATTATGTCAACCTCACCGAAGAGGAACTGGCCGCGTTGATCGATCAGGCTGTCGCGGAGGCAGTTGCCGCAACCGAGCAGGCTACAACTGCTGTCACATACACCATCACTGACGGCGCGGTCACAACCGACGAAGTCGCCTACGTTTACGATTACTATTACTATGCTGATTACTATGTGCAATATGCCGATGACGTGATGGCCGAGTATTACACTTTATACGCCGATCTCGCAACAGACATGATCACTGAAATGAACGCGATCGAAACAGAGCTTACTCAATTAAATGACACACTCACATCCATTGACTCTTCCCTGCAGGAGATCAACAGTACTCTTGAACAGGGTTTGGCCGTGGCTGAAGAATCGATCGCCCAGCTTGAGTCTGCCGCGCAACAGGCCCAAACCAATGCGCAGGAATTGCAGACTCAGGCGCAGGATATGCTTTCGGTTTTGCAGACAGAACAGCAGGGCCGCGTGGATCAACTCTTACAGATCCAGCCGAATAACATTCCTACTGACAAACTCGCCTCGTTACAGTCTGCATTTGACTTTCTGGATTTTGCGAACACAGCCATGGGCGATAATAAACTCAGCCGCGATGAATTGACCGGCCTTGCCCAGCTTGGAAAAAATGCCCAGGCAGGCTTCTCAAATTTTGGCGGAGCAGGCGGCGTTGGGCCTGACCTGACACAGTTCTCCGGCAAATTTGATGAGATCACCAACCAATTCGCCCGCGGACAGATGCCCCAGGCACGAGGAAATGTCGGCCAATTTCAAACCTCATTAGGCTCACGTCCGAGCCCTGGTGCTGGCGGCGGCCTTCCCGGCGGCGGTGGCGGGCTGCCAGGCCCGCGCCCGTAGAATATTGTTGAGAGCTTACTGAAAAGCAAACAGGTGAGGCAAATCTTCACCTGTTTGCTTTTCTAATATAAATTGGAGAAATCCGTCTGAAAAATTTATTTTGAAATGGTCAAAAAATTATTAATTCTTTCGATCAGCTGTGGATTAAATTTCTCCATCCGATTCGACTCGCTGGAAAAAGACAGCAGAAAACTTACACAAATGGTTATTGCAATCAGTAAATTTGCCAGACCCACGAAATATTTTGACGGGAGGGTTTTCAAACTTTGGCTTCTGGAGATCAATTCCCAATACCCTATGATCGCGAGAAGCGTGATCTGTGAAATGATATCAACCATAAAACGCATTTGTCCGTAAAAATAAAACAGGATGGTCAGGAAGCCGATTAAAAACGATCCTGCCAGCAGGTTAACAAAAAAACTATAAGGTTTGATGTCAATGGCAAATCTTTTTTTGTTGGTTGGGAATAAATGAAGCAGGCTCATCAGAAGGAATGGTGCGTAAAATAACAGCCCGGTCACTCTGCCTGCGGCAAAAAGGTGCGGCGGCACAATATTGAATTTATTCAGGATACCGGAACCTTTGATTGGTTGAATAAAAGGAAATCTCGAAATAAGCTCAATAGGCTGAAAAATATATCCATATAGATTCGGGAGAAAATAATCTGGTTTAAATACCAACCCCATTTGTTCATTTAAATTGAATATGGTGATCTGATAGCGCAGCCCGAATTCAAACGGGGAATCAAAACGCGCCCAGTTGTACCAGCCTATGACTACCGCCCCGATCACCAATGGGATAAAAAGTGGGACGATCTCTTGCAGAGCTTTCATCCAATTTATGGGTTTGGGAAGATTTTTTATTATCCAAATCACCACGAAAGCGGCTAAAAATATAACGGATAATGAATTGATCGCCCGCGACCCCACCGAGCAGGCCCAGAATACTCCAGCTAAAACAAGTTTCCATTTATCAATGGATCCATGTTCGAATGCCAATAGAATAAAATACAATCCTCCAATCAGAAAAAACTGACCGGCACCGATAGCCGCTTCATACACATCCGGGATGTTGACAGACCAGAGAATTGGCAAAATAAACCCGATCAGCGGAATACAAACGAAAACATTCCACACGGGTACGTTTTGGAAGAATTTTCGCCACAACTTCAAAATGATCAGGGAATTAAAGATCAATAGTCCTGTGAAAAAAAAGTAGACCAGGAAAATATCCGTGATCTTCTTTTTGATTAACATTTGGAGCGGTGTAATTAACAAAGCGGGTACAGGTCCCCAGTATAAATATAGTTTCCCCTTGTAAAGAGAAAGATCCCAAAGTTCATCCGAAAAAACAGGCCTGGTTATTATGCTATAGGGATCCTGAGCATTCAGTAACGCGCCAGGTGATTGATCCACATAAAGCCGAGACCGGCTAAACGCATCGGCCAGTTGAGTGTAATAATGAGTTGAATGATTCCATGTTGTAAAGTTACCAAATGTGATAAACCAGGCATAAACCACAAAAATGAAAACCCAAATATGCCCCAGTAGAAAAAAGGTTTTCACTGTTTCAGATTTTACGGTCGACTCGAAAAAATTGTTTTCTTTCTTTTTGAAATAAGTTAAAAAGAGAGAAAACAACATGAAAAGCATTCCCAAAAACAATAAAGCGTAACGCGTCCGTCCCCAGACAATATTAGGGTCAAACCCAAAGTCATGGGCGAATATAGCAGTCAAGGCACATATCATGCCATCAATTAGGAGGAGGATAGGGATGGCAAGATCAGAAATATGCGTTTTTTCCATCAATTAAAATCTCCACTCAGCAGGTCGATCAGGAATTTTATTTTCAAAAAGGGCAATTCCAATTCTACCGCTTGTTGTATAAATTAATAAAACTGCAGGAAAATCACGAGGAACATCAAAGCTCTTTCCGAATTGTGTACACTGCTCTGTGTTTGAACAGACATGCTGTAAAATAAGGCAATCCATCATCAGGGAAAATCATGACCGAACCCGACTCCAAGCCTGTTTACCGCATTTCTGATCTGCAAGAATCAGATCGGCCGCGCGAGCGGTTATCAGCGCTTGGCCCGCAGGTTTTGACCAATGCCGGGTTGATTGCCATCTTATTGCGTGTGGGTGTGATGGGGGAAAGCGCGGTGGATGTAGGTCAGCGTTTATTGAAAAAATTCGGCGGCATCAGCGGTCTGCACCGCGCGTCAATGCAGGAATTGATGGAACAACATGGAATTGCCGAAGCCAAAGCCGCGCAGATCAAAGCCGCCATCGAGTTGGGTAGAAGGCTGACGCTTGAATCGCCCGAAGAACGCGCATCCATCAACAGCCCGGCAGATGCGGCTATGCTTGTACAATATGAAATGTCTGCGTTGGAACAGGAACATTTACGTGTGATCCTGCTCGATCGAAGGAATCGCGTTTTGGAAATAGTCGAAGTTTATAAAGGCTCGGTCAATTCTTCGCAAGTAAGGGTCGGGGAATTATTCAAAGACGCAACTCACCCGAACTTTGTTAGTTAGGATATCTTTATTCAAGGATGCGATCCGCATTAATGCGTCCGCCATTATCGTTGTGCATAACCACCCCAGCGGCGATCCAACTCCCAGCCCCGTTATATGGCTGTAACTCGCGCCATTGTGCAGGCCGGTAAATTATTGGATGTGGATGTACTCGATCATATGGTGATCGGCCAGGGGAAATGGGTATCTTTGAAAGAGCGTGGGCTGGGGTTCGCCTAACATTTGATCTTTGCGGGTCTGAGTAGATTAAAATCTTTCAACATCATATACTTCTCTTTACACCGAATTCTTGAAATTCCCCCGTAACAGTTTCAGTTTCAACCCGCTCATCATCCACTCGTGAGGCGCGCGGACCCTGTTTCACTATTGCTACAAATTTATCGATTTGTGCGCGCGTTCCTTCGGCAACTGTTTCAACCGAATCATAACCGACGTTCCGCACCCAGCCCGTCACCCCGATCTGTGAACCGTGATATTCCACATGCGCTCGAAAGCCAACACCTTGCACACGCCCGCTCACCCACATATGCACGCGGATTATTTCATTTTGGCTTGTTTCCAATTTTTCTCCTCTGACGCATCAGATCGATCGCGCCCCAGAGCGGCACCACCAACACCAGGATCATCAGCAGTATAAACGGCGAAAGGTTGCGGGCGGCCACACCTGTCAGGTTTAGCCCCAATACTGATTCACGCCAGCGCGCATCCAATTGACTGAGCGGCGTGCCTAGTGCCTTCGTCGCGCCAAGTTCACAGTTCAAGCCATCGCTATACGATTCGGATAACCTGGTCAGACCGGATGTGCCATAAGTATCACGGATATAGGTAACGAATGATTGGGATTGGGCATATGCCAGGTAGGCATTGCCTGCGTCGGCGGGGAAAGCGGCGCATAATTCGTCGAATGGAATTAAAGAATCGTTTTGGCTTGCGACATCCAGCGCGTGCGCATAATCTGGATTTGGATACAGTTCCATCATCGAGGCGATCCCTTCGATCAGCCAGACGGGTTGGATCAGGTATTTTTCGCCAAGCGAACGATATAGCATGACGTGCGTAAGTTCATGCGGAATCTTTGTTTCCATTTCTATGGCCTGATTTTCGCCGGGCGCAATTGCAACCAGCACGACACCGATCTTCGGGTTGGCATGTCCGGCTATCCAATCCTCCCCGCCGAGCATTAACGTGCTTTGCAAGTCAGTCACATTTGAGTAGATGTAAATTTCAACTGGATCTGAAAGTGAGTTCGGGATGAATTCACCCGTGGCAAGCATGCCCGAGCCTGCGGCGTCCATGGCGGTTGCGCCGAAGGCATCATCGCCGGCGTACCAATGTATTGTTATATTTGCCCGTGTTGCTTCACGCCATGGGAAGCGCTCGTCGTTATATGGAAAAGTAATGGGTTCGCTCGTATAGGTTTGGTCATCAGTCAATGTGGCTTGAAACCAAAACACGATCCAACTAAAAGGCGGAATAAGATTCTGCGAAGCATCATAAGTAAAACTCACCGAACCATCCTGCGCCACCTGCAGGGTTTCAACGCGTGTCGCTTCCTCATTCACGCCGCGAAAAAGAAGCGATGCCTGTTTGATGGGGAGCGAGGATGTGATCTTCGCTGTGAATGTGATCGTCTGCCCAAAGGAAACCGTCACATTGGCATCTTCCACCACGATCCCTGCCTGACCTTTAGCCTGTTGCGTGTTCAATAAAATGGAGATGACCATCAGGAGGATCACAGCTACTCTTAAGCCCAACTTGCGTGGATTTAACATTTCATTACCTCGCTAAATATACAAGCAGTGGCGTGAGTGTAAGCGGACTCAACGCAGTTCCAAGGAAAACAATGGCCGTGACAAGCGACGGTTCCAATTGATATTCTGTCGCTACAACCGTGGTCGCCACCGCCGCCGGCATGGATGCTTCCAGCACGCTTGCCTGACGCGCGGTATGTCCCAGGCCGAATAAACTTGCGATCAATAATCCGATCAATGGAGCGAACAAGAGTTTGGTAAATACGCCCAGCCCCAGCGCGCGGAAATTATGCGACCATTGAATGCGGGTTAATTCCAACCCAAGCAAAATAAGCATGACAGGAATCGCGCCATTCGCGGCTATTTCAATTGTGCGTGAAACTGGCAATGGAAGCTCAATTCCAAACGCCCTCACCAGAATTGCCAATAACACACCATATACGATCGGCAATTTGAAAATTCCAAGTATGGCTGATCTCAGATCCATATGGCCGAGGGATGCGATGATGACACCGACGGTGTTAAAGAGAATGGTGGTCGTTATATAATAAATTGACGCAACCGCCAGCGCGTCATTCCCAAAGGCGAATTTTACCAGCGGCAATCCATAGTTGCCGGTATTGCCGAATGCAACCGTAAGGATAACAGCCAGCATATACGGTCTTTCCAGTTTTAATAATTTACTGAGGAGGAAGGCCAGCAGTCCCATTATCGTTATCATGGAAACTGTATACATGACAGTGGTCAAGGCCTGCTGGAGGTTCAATTTACTTTTTATCATCAAGTCGAAGACGAGCAGCGGGCTGAATACATAAAAGACTACGCGCCCAAGAGAGCGCGAATCCACGGAGATGAATTTTCCAAGTAAAAAACCCGCGCCGCCGACCAGCATAATTGGCAGGAGGTTATTTGCAAAGGTGGTGAAAAGTTCGTTGATTGACATGATGGCGAAATTATAACTCCCCACAGGAGCAAGTCGGAAAATATCCTCAAATAAGCTCCGCCTTTAGTTTTGAGGCTTTTTATGTTATATCAAGTCTGACGAGCTTTTCGAATCCTCTATCAGGATCACGCGGATATATCACCCAATGCGCCCAGGGCCGACATCAGCGTTGGATAATCATCCCTCAGCAGCGCGATCAGTTCCTGGGTTGCCGCTTCCCGCCATTTCTCATCCTGCTGTGCCTCGCCTGCCTGATGGAAATGCGCCGCGATCACTTCACCCATTGGGATATCTTTTGAATTCAAAATATGCCTGAAATACCCGAACCGCCCGGCGGACGTGAATCTGACCAAATCTGTGTCATCGCATAAATAGATCACATCCAAACTCAAGGGCGGACGCGGCGGCAAAAGGTGATGCACTTTGCCATCTTGTTCATAGCCCACCGTCAGCACGGACATCTCCACGGGCACGATACGATTCTCACGGTTATCACGCATGACATCATCGCTGATATTATTGGATGTCACCAGTTGACGCACCAGCCCGTCATCGTCAATATGAATATCGTGGATGAGTCCATATACCTGATAGCCCTCGCCCAATGGCGCGCGCACGAGTGCGCCAAAGGCAGGCACGGTCAATTGGGACACACGGCAGCCTGCAACGAAGCCCGTTGTCCCCGCCCGAAGTAAACGTCCAATTTCGATTTGTTGTGTCATGATTTCATTCTCCGTCGGGATGTGGTTCCCGCATGCCGCCTCTATAATTATCTTCTCTTTCTTCCCTGCAAATCCTTTGCCGATTGCTTGTATGACCCATCATCCACATCTTCATCCTGATTGCGTAATTCCATGGCCAGCATCTGCTCGATCTGCTGCTTCTCCTCCATTTTGACAACGGCAGTCTCATGCGCGCGATGCA
>CAIWRB010000225.1 GCA_903914955.1 uncultured Chloroflexota bacterium
ATAGAAGGAGCCGCTATGAGGATCACCAATCTGATGATGGCGAATAACGCCATCCAAAATATTGCAGATAATCAGGAAAAAATAAACAAGTTGCAGAATCAAGTTGCCACGAATAAGGAGTTCCAGACCGCTTCAGAAAACCCTATACAGGCTTCTGCCAGTCTTAGCCTGCGTTCCAATTTGCGGACAATTGAATCCTATTCCGAGACAGCCGCCACAACCACTAACTGGATGAATACCACTGACTATGCCTTAAACCAACTCGAAGAGATTGGAATTCAGGCGTCTAACTTGATCTTGCGCGGGCTTAATGATTCTCTTTCAGCAAACGAGCGCTACACTGCCTTGGGAACTGAAATGAAGGGTCTGATCGATAAGGCGATTGAAATTGGCAATACCAATGTAAATGGTCAGTTCATCTTTGCTGGGTATCAGATCAACCAGAAGCCATTTGATCTGACCGATGTAACTTTGAATTCGAATGAGCTGCCTCAAGTGGATTATAAAGCTGTTCCATTTACCCAGAAATTCCTCAATTACCGTGGAGACACGGGAATCATGCAGCGCAACTTGGGTCCAGACCAAACTATTCCCATGAATGTGCGCGGAGATCAGTCTATTCAGAAATTCATTGAGGATTTAATCGTAGCCAGCAATGCCCTGATTCAAAATAATATCCGTGATCCTTATACAGCGCCTGCATACAACGATCCGTCCTTTTATGACACCACTAAAACTCCATGGGAACGCCTTCCAGCGCCAAATCAAATTTGGAATAATCCCACATATTACACCCCTACTGACCCTCCCGTTATCGTCGCTCCCTACGTTACTCCGCCCGCCCTGCCTACTTTGCAAGATTCATTGACTAGGGTAAAATTATCTTCGGACATCGTGAATCAGTTTCGCACATCGAATGGTGCGCGAATGCGTCAGGTCGATTCAGCGTCAAATTTCCTGGAGACGGTCAAGATCGAAACGAAGAGCTTGCTCTCTCAAAAAGAAGACACCAATCTGGCCGAAGGGATCGCGTTGCTTACCAACCAGCGAACCACTTTCCAGGCAGTATTAGAGGTCAGCCAGCGGGCGATCTCGGCCC
Source organism: uncultured Chloroflexota bacterium (assembly GCA_903914955.1). Lineage (GTDB taxonomy): Bacteria > Chloroflexota > Anaerolineae > Anaerolineales > Villigracilaceae > Villigracilis. The sequence goes on from CAIWRB010000225.1 coordinate 1,100, forward strand.
TCAGTCTTTTTGATTATATGCAATAAACTTCCACTCCAGCGAAAACACCAACAAACGCCGTTCATTGCCCTGAAAATTCTGGTATGTGGAGTGTGTCGACATGTTGGTAATATCGCGCAAGGTTGACGAGAGCGTCATGCTCGGAGATACGATCGTTCTAACCATACTCGCGATCGAAGGCGACCGGGTTAAGATCGGGATCAACGCTCCGCGTGAAACGATCATATTACGGCAGGAAATTTATCAGGCAGTGCAAGATCAGGAAAAGATCCAGGAATTACTTGCAGCAGAAACTGAATCGGAATCCTTTGAACGACTGCGGAAGTTATTGGTATCTGAAAGCGAAAAAGAAGAAAATGAAGAACAGGGAAAAAGTGAAGATGTTCCCTGATGATTTCCCCGAACCCGCCGATCAAAACACAAAAGCCGCCTTCCATGCGAAGGCGGCTTTTGTGTTCATAAAGCCTGTTGAGCAGCGCGGAAAAAAAAGGGATCGAGACCGCAGGCTGGTCGGGATCGCGGGGTAAATAAATTTACCTGTTTTTTGGTTTCTCTTTACGGATGATTTACTGCAAAAATAGCGCTAGTATGCTATCTTTTGTCATCTAGAAACAAAAGGACATTGGGTAAGCTATGGAAATCACTTTTGATATTAGTGAAGATGAACTTCCGGTTTTTCTGGCCGAGGCGGATGAGCATTTACAGGTTTTAGATGATAGTTTGATCCGACTGGAACGTGAATCGTCGGATTCTGAACTCGTACAAACCGTTTTTCGCTCCGCGCATACCATCAAGGGTATGTCTGGCATGATCGGGCACAAGCGGATGACCGCGCTGACCCACGCCCTTGAAACCGTATTGGATGGCGTTCGCAAGAACAGCATCCAGGTCACGAAACCATTGATCAATATTTGCCTGGAGGCTGTTGATCATATGCGGCTGTTGCGTGAAGAAGTGATCACCTCGCAAACATGCGATCTGGATATTGATGATATCGTTTTGTCGCTGAAGGATTTTAATGAGGGTGTAAAAACAGAATCTTTACATACAGATCCAAACAGCGTTCATGCGGAAAATATCGTACAGGGTTTAACGGAAGATAAGAATCCGCCGAACCAAAAAATGGAACCAAAGAAGATCGAGGGCGGCAATTCAGATCAACAAAGCAGCACCTATCAAATCCATGCCAAAATTGACGAGAACAGCATCGCCTCTGCGGCGCGTGCTTTTCAGTTGATGATGGCATTGCAAGATGCCGGTGATATTCAGTCCATGACCCCAAGCCAGGAACAGATCGAGACGGCCGGCGCTGTCGGTGATTTTTCAGCCATTATCGTTACAGTTAATTCATTTGAAAAAATACGCGCCGCGTTGACGATGATCTCAGGGATCGATGAGATCTCGATTGATGACAAAATTATTCTTTCCAACGGGTCGGCTGTTCTTGAACATGTTCAAAAAACCGAGCCTGAACAAACACAGCAGGCAGCAGCCGTCGAACAAAGCCCGGTTCTTCCGCCCAAGAGTAATCTTGTGAGCGAAAAACGCGCTGCCACTCCTTTTGGCAGGCGCAGCGCAGACATGACGATCCGTACCAATGTGGAACGTCTGGATAATCTTATGAACCTGGTGGGTGAATTGATCACCGATCGCAACCACCTGAAACAAATTCACAGCCGTCTGGCGCGTGCCAATAGTAATGACGATCAGATATTTGAAACGATCACGCATTTGGGGCGGATCACTGA
>CAIWRB010000226.1 GCA_903914955.1 uncultured Chloroflexota bacterium
GAGAACAGACAGTGCTCCTACAAAAAACTGGCTTCCTTGGCCGCTTTGGCAATGGACTTTTCATTATAGTGTTGCGCTTACAATTAAGAAGACCTGCTATAAAGACTTAGAAATTCAATGGACGACTTGTTACAGAGGAAGTAATGCTGGATATGTTGGTAGCGGATTCAGTGTAGACGTATCACTTCCTGTGGGCGTCCCAGTTCCGGGAATTGGCAATATCTGGGTTACAGATGCTAGGGTATTTTACCTTGCCTGTGAAGGTGGAAAGTGGACTAAAAAAAGACTAGATGCTTCTCTGGGATATGCGTGGGATGGCTGGAATTGGAGTCATTAATTCTCAATAACATGTTCAAGACATTGCGACATTCTTTAATATCCGTAGCTTGTATCCTGATTGTCTTTATTGTTGGTTTTCTCTTGTGGCATTCTATGCACAAGACTGACAAGGCTGTTCGGATTGCTGCGGTTATTCGTGAGATAAAAAAGAGACCAGAATATTCTGATGTTTATGCTACTTCCAATCTCCAACTTCCCCATTTCCAATTAAAGGGAAAAGTAAAAAACAAAGCGGATTTTATGTCGCTAACGAATCTTCTTTGCAGTGTTGCGCCAGATTTGCCGATAGATGTATGGATAAGTTGTCCCGCTGGTCGAGGTGCAGATCAAGAACCAGGTGAAAATATTGCCACCACCGTTGGTCGGACGTATGATGACGATGGCCTTTCACCTGCATCCGTTTTTGCAATTTCAATTACTCTATTTATGGAAGTTATTATTATTGTTGGATTTTGGCATCTTTGGAAAATACTATGTGTTGAACAAAAGCCGAAAAGGGACATGTGTGTCATTAGTTCCGCACCATTTCTGAGTTTGGCCACGGTAGCTGTTATATGGTGGAATTCGCCCAGCAAAGACTCAAATTGGAATCCCTGGGTGGTTCTTTTTGCATTCTTGGTTACTACTGCATTATTTTCTTACTGTCTTTATTCAGCATTTAAGGGGCGCTATCGTCTTTTAAGCTTTCTAGGAATCTTCACTAGTGTTTTGCCGATGTTGTTGGAATGCGGGTTGTTTGCAACAACAATGGCTAGGTGTTTTGATTTTTGATTGAACTCGGTGCGCCAACCAATAGCACTCGTGGTCCCCCGCGTGACGCTTACGAACCAAGTGAATACTCGCCAACATAAAACTAAACCGTAAACGCTTGCCGCTTTGTTCCAATAAAAAAGCCACCCCAATAAAGAGGTGGCTTTATTATTTCCCGACAAATTACTTTTTCCCAACCTTCGCATTCTTGATCTTCGCCCATCTCGCCTTAGCCGCAATACTAATCTTGGTTTTAGCAGCGGCACTCATCGTAAACTTCTTCTTTGCAGGTCTAGCAGATTTAGAAGCAGTTTTGGTCTTCGCAGTTTTCACCTTAGCCCAACGAAGTTTAGCAGCGGCAGAAACTGCAGCACGACCAGCAGCACTCATTCCCCGCTTCTTGGTAGGTTTAGCAGCTTTGATTACGGGAGCCGATGACCCGAGCAAGCCATTCAGTTCTTTAGACAATGCTTCGATCTGGTCTTTGATGTTGGCGGCCTTGATGAGTTGAGCCGATGTCAGATTCAATAGATTTCTCATAGTAATTGCTAGTAAAGCACTACTCTTATTTGAAGAGAAGCTTTAAATATTACTTAGTGCAGATTGATTTGTCTCGTTGTCGTTTACATACAGCTTTCGGATTGGCCTACCGACGCGAGTGTGTTCAGGGAGTAGCCGCTAAAGCTCGGCTTTCTCGGCAACCCGATAGGTTGTGGCGCAGACACCCGACGCGAGTTGTGTGCGATGAGGCGGGCATGGACATTGAAAAAACATGGTCTCGACCGCATCGGCAACCCGATGGGTTGTGGCGTGAATTCCTTACACGAGTTTTGGACTGTGAAGTGTTCAATGCGTTTAGTTGTTTAGGCTGATGCAAATTGGCGCGTGGGGCTCAATTAATTCTACTTGCTACGCAAGAGTGCCCACTGCTTTTGCAAGGAACTCGGAAGACCTAAAAAAACGGAATTGGGCATTTGTGTAATCAGCTTTTTAGTTTCAGCCGTAACCTCAGAACGGACAAATATGCTATCAATATTCTTTTGCCAAACAAAACAACCAACGTCACTGGAATTAAACCACAGTCTTGCCGGCACAGATTCCCAATAGAGTTCCCACCTTTGTAGCGCACTAGCACGTTCGCTAGACCGAAGAATCTCAACACCGCTCGCATCCAGCAAACGATAGTCCACCAGCTTGTCTTTGGTGAAAGATACTATCAA
>CAIWRB010000227.1 GCA_903914955.1 uncultured Chloroflexota bacterium
AAAATACTAAAACTAGACTGGCGATATTCCTTCCCAAGATCTAAAAAATCAAACGGATGATGGAACTTGCACAGGGCTCATTCTATATTGGGACGTGGAGACTGTCAAGCAATTGATGGCGAATTTCGTTAAAGTCGAGACAAATGTCCACTTCTGTCCACACGTGTCACTCAGAGAATCGTTTTCCTTCATAATATTAAGTACGGATATCCCACATAGCCATCATAGGATAATCCAACTCTACATCGGTAAAATGTGAACTTCCACGCGGGCATTAAGTACGCTTGCCACACGTTCCAGAAATAATAAACTGGGGAGGCTTTTTCCATTTTCAATGCGTGCGATAGACGGTTGATGGGTCCCAACCATTTCAGCCAATTGCGCCTGTGTCAGACCGTGCGCGATTCGCAAGCGGGCAATTTGATATCCTGGTTCGAGTTCACGGGCAATGTTGGCAAATTCCGAATCCTTGAGTTGTTCCTTTTGCCAATCCTTGAATGTGGTTTTTGAAATAGGGGTCATCTTTTATTTCTCCAATAATTCGTTCATGCGGCGCAATGCAGTTTGAATTTCCTTTTCAGGCGTTTGCATGGTTTTCTTGCGAAAACCGTGCAATATTACAAATTGTTTGCCATCATGTAGGCAATAAAAAAGTCGATTATCACCCGGACGAAGTTCCCATAATTTACCTTCGATGCGGCGGGCGTGTGGCATGGTGAGTGATGTTCCAAACTCTTCCAGTAGGCGCAGAGTATTGGAAACTTTGACTTTGTCGCGTGTCGGAAGGTTGTTGATGTATTCCAAGGCAGGAGTTTTGCCACGGTGATCTTCGTAAAATAGGATTTTCCACATGATTTTGTCTCTCGCGTTAATATAACAAAATTGTTATATTATGTCAATAGTAATAAATGTATTTGGCTGCTTATGGTCGGCGTGTTTCCAAAAATTTACCTTTCAGATGATCCCTGTGTGCTTTTGAAAAATAAACCGAGACCACCTTGGGAGAAAAGGATAATCAGCCAGCGAAAAACCTGTCTAAAACCCAAAAAAAACTGACGGATGAGTCAAGTTGCCAGCACAGGAGGATTTCGTTAAAGTCGAGACCATTGTCCACTTCTGCCACTCGTTTCACTATTTGAGGTGCTTTGCCTCATTATAATTATTTCCTGTTGTTAGCACTTCATCCAACGACACATCCAGTGCTTTCGCGATCGCAGACAGGATTTCCGCTGTCCCCATCCGTTTTCCCGTTTCGATTTGGGAGAGATAGGGTTTGCTAATTCCTGCTGTATCGGCGAGTTGTTGCTGGGTCAGTTCGCGATACTCCCGCCATACCTTGATTGGATTCCCGCCATCCAGAATGGCGTAGACTACTTCGGCGGGAATCAACTCCTCTTCGCGGCGATCAATGGCTGCGTTGATGACGTCAAAGTCGCGAATATCTTCAAGTAATTCAGACTGGTCAAGTAGTTGGAGATATTCTTCATACGGGAGCACAGCCCATTCAGGCTTTCCATCTCGTTCGATAATTTGGATATCTTCTTTCATTTGTAAACCTCTCCGCGTGAAGCGATCTTCATCACGACAATAATCAGTTGTTCATTCTGTATCTTATAAACGACTCGCCAATCTCCAACTCGAAGGCGAAACCCTTCTCTGCCTTGCAACTTTTTCGCATTGGGATGGTCTGCGTATGGATTGACGGCAATGACTTGCAACTTCTCGCGAATGGAATTTGCAATGTTACGTGGCATCCTAAGCAATGATCTCTGGGCTTCTTTGGAGTAGGAGATTTTGTACACAACAATATGTTAGCATATTGCTAATATTATTTCAAGGGCTAGTTAGCAGGAAAATCCCAATTTTGGATATATAGGCTTATATCATCAGTCACAAGTTAAGGAATTGACGGGTCTGTCAAGAGTTTTGGTATAAAGTCCAAGGGCGAAGGGTTATCAGCTTTATGTTTACGTTTTAGGATGCCAAAGAACTTTGCTTCGTTAGCCAGGTAAAAAACCACGTTGT
>CAIWRB010000228.1 GCA_903914955.1 uncultured Chloroflexota bacterium
AGACGAACAATCAGTTCTGCGACTTCAGGTGCTATGTTGTTGCGATTCAGTGTAGATGTCTTCATGTGCAAGTTCTCTGGATGATGGGTTGCTTTTTGAAGACAAGATAAACGGTATTACGGTATACACCAAGTCCCTTAGGTATTGCCATCTGTTTAAAACGACATAAAACAAACAAAGCCGAACTACCAAATCATTTCAAAACATTAGATCTCTCTATTGCCAGTGTCCGTTTTGTTCTGGTAGTTAAAGGGCATCGCGAAGAGTGGTTGCCCCCATTGCAAGAAGCACTTTCTAAAGCACTTCATTCCACTATCAATACCAATATCTGGAATCTCTCACCGCTCTCAGTAGCTGTTATCAACGACGACCTCGCACTGAAGCGCGGGTTAATCTCCTTCATACACTAAACCAGTAGTTTTAAGCACTCAGTACTCACGAATCAGCACTTTCTTTCTACTTTTCACTATTAATAATATCGTGTGAAACAAATAATTCAGGATTTAAAGGATGGTAAAACAATTCTTGAGGATGTTCCCGTTCCCCAGATAAAATCAGGTCATATTTTAGTAAAGACATCACGAACCTTGGTATCACTTGGTACCGAGCGGATGCTGGTTGATTTCGGAAAAGCTAATTTTATTGATAAGGCACGTCAGCAGCCCGACAAGGTGAAGCAAGTGCTTGACAAGGTGAAGACCGATGGGTTTAAGCCGACCTATGATTCGGTTATGAACAAGTTAGGCCAGCCGCTTCCTCTCGGCTACTGCAATGTTGGTGAAGTTATTGCTGTAGGGAAGGGGGTTACCGAGTTCAGAATTGGCGACCGGGTTGCTTCAAACGGGCCTCATGCCGACTATGTGCTTGTGCCGGTGAATCTTGCCGCCAAGGTGCCTGACGGGGTTTCTGAGGAAGAGGCTGCATTTACGGTTATTGGTTCAATTGCACTGCAGGGTATTCGTTTACTGAATCCGCTCTTTGGCGAAACCGTTGTTGTTATAGGCCTGGGGCTTATTGGCTTGATTACCGCTGAACTGCTTCAGGCGAATGGGTGCCGTGTGATTGCCTTTGATATGGACGCCGAGAAAGTCAGGCTTGCTCAACAGAAGGGAGTGACGGCTGTCAATATTGGGAGCGGCTCTGATCCGGTGGCTGTTGTTCAGGAGTTGACATCGCAGATTGGATGTGACGGGGTGATTATTACCGCTTCAAACTCCAGTGACGAGATCATGCATCAGGCCGCTGAAATGTCGAGAAAACGTGGCCGGATTATTCTTGTGGGTGTTGTCGGATTGAAGCTGAGGCGGGACGACCTCTATAAAAAGGAGCTCTCTTTTCAGGTATCCTGCTCCTATGGGCCAGGCCGATACGATGAAGCCTATGAACAAAGAGGCCAGGACTATCCGCTCGCCTACGTGCGCTGGACGGAGAAACGCAATTTTGAGGCCATACTGCAGGCAATCGCAAGAGGTCAGCTTGATGTCAAGTCACTCATCACCGAGCGGGTAAAACTTGCTGACTATCTCCATATCTACGGTGACATGCGCAAATCAGGCTCCATAGCCTCAATTATCGAGTATGATAACCACAAGGAACCAGACACTGTCGTTCACATTCACTCATCAAAAGTATCACCAGGAAAAGGAGTCATCGGCATCATCGGCGCAGGCAATTTCACCGCATCAACCATTCTTCCCCAACTAATAAAAACCTCAGCCAAACTCCAAGCCATAGCCAGCTCCGGAGGCCTGAGCGCCACAACCCTTGCCCGAAAATTCTCCATCACCAAAGCCACAACCGACTACCAGACAATCCTCAACGACCCGGAAATAGACACAGTCCTCATAACAACCAGACACAACGCCCACGCACCACTGGTATTAGAGGCCTTAAAAGCCGGCAAACACGTTTTCGTAGAAAAACCCTTAGCCCTCAACCCCGAAGAACTACAAGCTATAATCACCCTCTACTCTTCTCTCAACACTCAGCACTTTCCTTCTCAGCACTCAGCACTTTCCTTCTCAGCACTTCTTTTAACTGTTGGGTTTAATCGCCGCTTCGCCCCCTTGGCCCTTAAAATGAAAGAACTGCTCGGCGATGGTCAAGTTCCTGTAAACATAGTAGCAACCATGAACGCCGGATTTATCCCCGCCGATTTCTGGGTACACGATCCTGAAGTCGGCGGTGGCAGAATTATAGGCGAAGCCTGCCATTTCATCGATCTCTGTACCTACCTCGCAGGGAGCAGGGTCAAAGTAGTCTGCATGAACGCCATGGGCACGAATCCCGATGAAATGACCGATAACGCCACGATCATCCTTAAATATGAGAATGGCAGCAATGCAGTCATCAACTACTTTTCAAATGGCAGTAAAGCCTATGCCAAAGAGCGTGTTGAGGTCTTCAGTCAGCAGCGGGTGCTGGTCATGGATAACTGGCGTAAACTGACCGGATACGGGTTCAGGAACTTCAAGGCGATGTCGTCACCGCAGGACAAAGGTCATGCAAACCAGTTTAAACTGCTGGTTGAAAGGATTCAGAAAGGAGGGGAGCCGCTCATCCCCTTCAGTGAACTTGTCAATACCACAAGGGCCAGTTTTGGGGCAATCGACTCCTTGCAAAAGGGTGCCTGGATAGAGATAGCGTGATACGAAGGGGGACGACATTCATAACCTGCACTTATCCAAACAACCTTTTACCTCGCCCCTTCCATTCTTTCTTTTCTCAGCATTCAGCCCTGTTGTCGAGGGGGCTCGGCTTTATTGCCACCCCTGCAAACGTTATCATAGCAATTTTAGTGTTAGCAAAAAAACTTATAAATATGTAAATAATATGTATTAAGTTGCGGATAAGATAATAGTTGTTATTGAAATGCGTTATTTATTACATCAGATACTGGTAGCATAGCACGCACATGGAACCCCCGAACGATCATGACGACAGCCCGTGGAAAGAAGCCATTGAGCACTATTTCCCGGAGTTTATGACCTTTTATTTCCCTGATGCTTACCGCTGTCAAAGGAACATGTATTTCTCGATCAGGAGCTGCGGGCCGTGGTGCAGGATGCCGAGTTAGGCACCCGTTTTGTCGACAAGTTAGTTCGCCTCACAGAACTCAGCGGTACCGAGAGCTGGATTTACATCCACGTAGAAGTGCAAGGCACCAGGCAGGCTGAATTTGCCAAGCGCATGTTTGTCTACAATTACCGTATTTACGACCGTTACGATAAACCGGTAGCCAGCATGGCAGTGCTGGCCGATGAGCATGCCAATTGGCGACCGGATTATTTTAGTTACGGTGTGTTGGGCAGTGAAACCTCTATCCGTTTTCCCATTGCCAAGCTGACCGATTATCATGACAAGGTGAATGAGCTGTTAGCAGCGGATAACTCGTTTGCGATAGTAACGGCAACGCATATACTGACACAACGAACCCGAAAGAACGATGAGGAACGCTACCAGGCCAAGCGGCTGTTGGTACGATTACTCTATCAACGCAAATGGGATAAACAACGGGTTATCGACTTGTTTAGCGTAATTGACTGGATGATGCGCTTACCCGAAGAACTTGAGCAACAACTATGGCAAGAAATCGAAATCCTTGAGGAGAATCAAAAAATGCAATATGTAACGAGTGTACAACGATTTGAAATTGCCAAAGTCCGGCAAGAAGGATTGCTGGAAGGCGAGGCAGAAATGCTTGGCTTAATGCTTAAGCATCGTTTTGGTGATTTATCTGATGCTGTTGTCAAAAGATTAAGACAGGCTAATGAAGATCAGCTTAAACAGTGGCTGATTAGCGCGATCTCAGCAGCAAATTTAGATGCTGTTTTCAATGATGACACAACCCACTAAAACTTAAGTCCGTAATTAAAGGGCGGTTACGCGACAGCAGACCGCCGCCAAAAACATTCGAATAAAAAACTCACGAGCAAGCTTCCAAGTGTGGCTTAGTTTATAGCAGCGTCTGTGGTGGACTATCCTCTATTGTTTTAATGAGTGAGAGACAGTATCACCCAATGCCGGTTGGGGTTTGTAGCCCCCGATCGAAACGTTTGGATGAGTTTAAGCGTTGCTATATAACCAAAAGTAGGAATACACTATTGCAGATTTTTCAAAGATAATCGCAATAACAAACGTTTGAGACGGGGGTTATAAACCCCGTCTCGCTTGCAACTAATCACCCTGGCCTCACCAAGCACTATTAACCTGACAGGTTTAGCTGTTATTAAAAACGCCTGTCAGATTAAATCGCTCTTTTTTGATATCCATACCCGCTTCTTTAATACCCATCCAGAAGGTTTTAATGCAAAAACGGCGGTTTTAGATACATAAAACTCCGGTTTTTATACCTAAAGCGCAGATTTGGACACTAATAACTGCGCTTTTAATACATAAACCCCGCTTATAGGTATCAAAAACTACCGTTTGGATACAAAAAACTCACAATTAGCTATTAAAA
>CAIWRB010000229.1 GCA_903914955.1 uncultured Chloroflexota bacterium
ATCAATAGTATCGCAATCGACTGCTTTGATCACATTGGAGGAAATATGCAGCAATGGGAATACTGCGAAATTGATTATGATGGCAGCACGACATTTCTTTACTATTATGATGAGGCTGGCGAGTATATCGATCACCCTCTCCAACATGCCCGGCTTGGGATTATGCTGGCCACCCTGGGCCATGATGGTTGGGAGATTATTTCCACCTGGTGGAGAAGCAATAGCAAGGTAACCTACATGCTCAAGCGACCCTGCCAACAAGAGTGGACAGAAAAAGATAAACAGGATGCGCAAACTATGTATCGTGAGAAACATCCGAAAGATGTAAAGTATTAGGGAAATTGCAGGCTATTTAACCCCCACAACCTTGCCGCGGGTCATTGTTTTTAGATCGGCGGGTGTGAGTTCGAAAACGGCGAAGGGGGTGCCGGCTGCGGCCCAAATTTGGGCGTAATTCATCAATTCTTCATCGATATAGGTCTCAATCGGTTGCGGATGTCCAATGGGCGGAACTCCCCCGATGGCAAAACCGGTGGCAGCACGCACAAAATCCGGGTCTGCGCGTCCTATGGGTTCATTTAATGATGCGCTCAAGCCACCTTCATTGACACGGTTGACCCCACTGGTCAGAACCAGTATGGCTTTGCCGCTCTCCAGTCCTTTAAAGATCAGAGATTTGGCGATTTGTCCCAGTGTACAGCCCACTGAATCTGCTGCTTGTTGAGCAGTGCGGGTGTGTTGTTCCATTTCCAGGACTTTGAAAGAGAATCCCAGGGCGAGCAGTGCATCTTGTACTTTTTGTGCGGAGGGGGAAAGGGCTTTTTCCATTCGTTTTTTCGGCACGGTTCAGAAACGTTCAAAAAATGGACATAGGACCTTTACAAATTATGCAACGAACTATCGTCCGATGATAACGAAGTAACCCCGGCAGAGCGGGTAGGATGTAATTACTCGATGGTAAAAAGAACTTGCAAAGCCAGATTAATCTGGCGGATAGCCCAACAGAGTGAGCCAATCGTCGGTGCCTAAATCAATCCCGGCGATTTCATAAGGGCTTTTACCCTTGCGCGACTCGCGATCGAACTTGTGCATATTGAACCATAAAACGAACAGGTTCAAGAACAATTGCCTGCTGGTCAAATCAGTACACTCTCGGCGACGAACCAGGTAAGGGCGTAAAACGCTGTTTATGGTTTCGGCGGCACAACTGGTTCGCACAGTTCTTTCAAGGATATTCAAAAGTTTTTCGGCCAGTTTTTTGAGTTGTGGATCGTCTTCAATCCAGTTTGCCAGCCATTGCTGAGCTTTCAAAGCCGCCTCGCGAAAATTCTTGTGCCCGTTGCGCTGGACTGCATGCTCCAAGCGCCAGAAATGCGCTACGATGGCTTGAAAGTAAGCCGCCGAAGAGTGATCTTGGAAATGTTGTTCGGCCTGCGCTTGCCAATCGGTCAGTGGTTCAACGATGCCATCCAAAAAAGTCAGCATTTCTGGCAATTGTTTTTCCAGACCTTCCACCAATTTCTGGATACGCGGATGGGGAAGTTGCTTGATACCCTTCAGGGTTTCTTCTGCCAGCCACTGGTTGATTGCTCGATTACGAATTTCACCATTGCGCCAATCAACCAACTCGACTGCATCCCAGAAACAGCCATACCAGAAACTCAATTGGTCGATTTGTGCCAGAAGGTTCTCAAATTGTTCATAGGGTTTTATCCATTTGGCAAAAACAACATCATCCCATTGTTTACATAGTTGTTTTTCTAGTTGCTCAACCTTTTTTAAATTCTGGTAGGCTTCCCGTTCCAGATCATGGATGACTTTTCGGATATCTACTATCAGATGCCAGACATCTTTCTGAATGGCGACAGCTAGCTTGGCGAGTTTACATGATTTATCATAAGGAATGCAGCCATCTTCGGCCAGTCTTTTTATCAAGACCCGTCGATCTTGTGTAAATAACAAGACGCAGCCCCAAGTTTCAGCATCCCGATCATCAGTGGCGTACAGACCGGTAATCACCAGGCTATGCGGTTCAACCATCAGAAGAATAGGCTCTCGCCCAACAAATATTTCATCTCTGGCTTGCGCTACATATCCCATGACAGAGTGATCGACCCGCTTCAATATTTCACCGGCTCGTCTTCCAGCCTCATGGATCAGCTCAGATAGGAATGCTGGAGAGCGCCCTTCGTCAAAAGCAGCTTTCAAACAATCCCTGATTGACCGCTCGCTTACCCCGCCGGGCAAGACTAGCGACAATGCTGTACGCTTCACCCGGTTCGGCGTAATCCCAATTGTCTTCTTACTATCTGACGATTCTATGGTTGGTATCACTACGCTGAGCTGACTGGGTACCGACAACAGACTATACTTCGCCCGTTCTCCTATCGCATAGAGTGTTGGACGACTGACCTGGAAAACATCTGCCAACCAATTTATGCTACCCCAGCCACGCTGCTCTTTGGGTGAATTAATCACCGCTCCAATGAAAAGCCGATCACATAGTCCCAAGTCTGGGCGCTTCCAATTCGGTGATGTTTGGCTGTATGTTGGCAATAATTGCCAGATCTGTTCGATTGGATTGGGCCAAATAACACTTGCGGAAAGTGTAGAGTCCGGATAAACTGTCATGGTAGGTAGTCTCCTGAGTAAGTTTGAATTGCCAAATCCAATCATAACTCAGAGACTACCTACACAGCTATGAATTTGTAAAGGTGCTAAATCTTACTTGTGAACCGTGCCGTTTTTTCCTAAATCTGAAGAGGGTAAAATAACGGTCAATCATTGCCATTGCGGAAATGCATGTAATTTTCAGATGAAGCATACGGCTCGTATCCGTTTTTACATAAAAGTCTGACGAGTGAATTGGTTAACTCCAGGTCTTTGTTATCTACCTGGCTCAGTTGAAATTCACAGCGTTCACCCAGCAGGTTTGTTCGCAATCTCTCACGCCAGATTATCAGATTGTGTGTACGTGTGCTTCTACCCGGAAAAGGAAACGCACCGTTTTGGCAGGTTTGTGAGGTTCCAATCAATCCTTGCTCTCCATCCAGGCTCGCCACAGCTCCCCGGTGATAATATAACCAGATTGGTTCGGATGAATCCCATCCACCGACCCCGTCAGGGCCGAGCTTTCATCCGGCCCCACGCTGGCCCAGGCTGCACGCGTCGATACCAATGTTGCATTCATGGCACTCATCGTGGCACAATTCGCCAGATAGTTGGAGTTGCTCACCTGCATCATCCCTATCCGTGCTGCTGGAAAAGCGGCATGCATACCATCTAAAATTGCTCCTGCCTGGGTCATGTAGGTTTCCCTGGCTGGCAAAATTCCAGCATCATTCGTTCCCAGGTTATATAAAATATAATCTGGAATAAATTCAACCGGGACCGCGGCTATATCCGCTGTAAGGCTGGCATATCGGCTTTCAGTGGTTGCACCCGGATTGGCTATGAAATGTACTGGAAATTGCAACTCGGCTGTATTCAACGAACAAGGATAGATCTGCGTAGCACCCGGGATACTCTTCGAGTCGCCCAGAACAATTACTCGTGCCGCGGGGCGTGGATTGGCTCGGGAAACCAAATACGATTCAAAATTGTTGTCCACATACGGACAGACCATCACCCAATCCACATCTGCTTGGGTGGACTGGGTATAAAATGAGATCGTCGGCCAAAAATAGGGTTTATTGGAATAGGCTGTCGAGGAACTGTGCAGTTGTGTCCAATCGGTCCAGGTTCCGCCCCTGATCCAGAACTCCCCACCACCTGCCGGGTGTAGGATCACCGCGATGTTGTAGGTAATTCCATATTCATATGTACCCAATTTTAGGCTTTTCCCCAAGCCATCTGAAGCATAAAGTCCGGTTTCCACAAATCGCCCGCTGTATTCATTTCCCATATCGGACCCCGTTGGTGCGGGGTTCATATACCAGCCCACATAATCCGGCCCGCGTCCCGCATTCGGTTTTACGCGCGCCAACAAAACCAGCCCGGCACCAATGCCTGCTCGCGGAAATGGCGCATACGACAACCCAGGCCGATAATCCGCTGTTACACCCGAACCGCTCACCCGCAGCACCCCGCCCGTCGTCAACATTAATCCATCCGGATCCACCACCCGCCGCAGGCTCTGTCCATCCGTTGCAACCGTCCATTCTAGTGACCCAGCCTGATGGTCATCGGCGTATTCATCCCGCAGCAAAAATCCTTCACTGGGGATAGGTATTGGTGTGTTTGTTACCGATGGCTCCGGTAGTGGCGTGATTGTTGCTGTGGAGCTTGGCGATGGAGACGGCCAAGGTGTTGCCGATGGTTCGGACAAATCGACAGCCTTTACACCACAAGCCGTAAGAACCAATCCGGCGGAAGTTGCCCCTGCAAGTTTTAAGAAGTCACGACGAGTAATTTGATTATTTTTCAATTGAATTTTTCCCTTTTTTTATCCTATGTTTCATTATA
>CAIWRB010000230.1 GCA_903914955.1 uncultured Chloroflexota bacterium
ACAACACACACATGGTGGCAGTTGCTCATGGACGGCTTCACAGTCACAAAGGATGGACTTACAACAACAGCAGACAGAATTTAGGCATAAAAACCTACACTGGTTTCATCAATCCAAATGGAGAACGTGTTGCAATTACGAACTTACAAAACTATTGTCGAGAAAATGAATTAGGCGCAGCGCATATGCATGAGTTAATCAGCGGCAAACGAAAGAATTATAAAGGTTGGAAATGGGAAATGTTAAATGAGTAATTCAAATAAAACCCAAAAACCAAATCATCTTGTAAATGAAAGTAGTCCCTATCTACTCCAACATGCCCATAACCCTGTAGATTGGCATCCTTGGAGAGAAGGAACACTGGCAAAAGCCAAAGCAGAAGATAAACCAATCTTTCTCAGCATTGGATATTCGGCGTGTCACTGGTGTCACCGCATGAGAGAAGAGACCTTTGAAGACCCTGAAACCGCGGCTTTTATGAACGAACATTTTATAAATATAAAAGTAGACCGCGAAGAACGCCCCGATATTGACAGCATTTATATGCAAGCCGTGATCGCCATGACAGGCTCGGGCGGCTGGCCCATGTCAGTTTTTCTTGCGCCCGATCTCAGGCCATTTTATAGCGGCACATACTTTCCACCAGTGCGGCGTTACAACATGCCCGCCTTCAAAGACATCCTTTCAGGCCTCGCGAACGCATGGGAAACTGATAGAAGCGAAGTTGAAAAAGTGGGCAACCAGATCATCGCTCATTTGCAGAATCAAAACCGAAATGAAAAATACGATCTTCTTTTGCCTGAGCATTTTGAAATCATCGCAAAAACAATCGCAGATTCTTATGATTGGAGCTATGGCGGCTGGGGTTCTGCTCCAAAATTTCCACAAGCCATGGTACTTGAATTTATTCTCAACCATGCGCTAACAACTAATCAAACACAACATCACAAACTGATCAATCATTGTTTGCAAGCAATGGCGCGCGGTGGCATGTACGATGTCGTCGGCGGCGGCTTCTCACGGTACAGCACCGATAACTTCTGGCGCGTGCCACATTTTGAGAAGTAGGGTTCCCAATCGATAACTTGTTACGACCGAGGAAACACCATACATCTACATACTTTTGATTGTTTTCCACTATAAAAGACGCCCTCACGTCCAACAGTTCAATAATTCTCCTACGATCTTCAAACGATTCGTCGCCCGGCTCCAAACCCTCTGCAATCTGAGCAGCGAATTCCACAATTTGACGAATCTCATTATCTGTTAAAGCTTCCGATTCCAGGTTCAAATTCAATTCTTCACGTTCCTTCTCCAAGGCTGCAAGGGTCGATTCCAATTGTTGTTTTTTATCAATCAGCAACTCCCTTTGAACCTGTCCAGATATATATAGATCGAGAACGCGATCTAATTGTATTTTTGAACCCTGCCACAGATCCTCCAAGACAATCAGGCGATCACGAATCGGGGCACTGAATTGTTCTCGCCCTTGCTGATACTCGGCAAGTCCATGCTCCAACACCCCGGGTTTTGTGAGGAGGTCTTTGACCCAATTCCAAACCAATTGGTCTACAATATCAACTCGAAAGCTGGGAAGATTACACTCGACATCGACTATGTTCCCCATATAGCCATTGCAGCGATAGTAAAGATAATATTTAAGTTCCTTACCGCTCGGTCGAGTAGCATAACAATTTACGCTGCTTTTGCACAAACCACACCTAACCCGACTCCTAAGTAAATACTCTCTCTTTATGTGACGAAGTGATTCACTGGTATTCAACTTTCGTTGAATTTGAGCACGTTTCCATATCTCTTCGGAGACAATCGCCGGGACATCAAAGGTCAGCCACGATTCGCGGGCGTTGGGCTTGTGGTAACCTCCGAAAGTGTTACGTTTTCCATAATGCCAATGACCTGCATATGTTTCTGAATCCAAAATCCGCATCACCAATCTCCAAGACCA
>CAIWRB010000231.1 GCA_903914955.1 uncultured Chloroflexota bacterium
CTCCCACTATCGTGGTGCTGCTGGTGTTTACCCCACGAACGCTTGCGAATTCGAAATGCGCGTGCATTTCCTTTCTTCGTGATTCGAACTTAGCATTATATTTCCAGCCAAATTTCGGTGCGTTCGCGTCGGCCTTTCCTAGAACTGGGCTAATAGGGGTAAGCATATCGTCCTCGAGTTTTTGTCTGAGGCGGTTGACAGCTTGTAGTAGCTTATCTGCGTCTGTATCGTTCGGGCCAACAGTAACATTCTCTATCGGCCGGCCTCTCGAATCTTTGTAATGAATTTGAACTGAACACTCTGAAGCTGGTTTGCCCCCACAGAGTGTTTCTTTGCTCCAGAAAGCCTCTACATCAGCAGATGTCAGAAACCCCTTAAAGCCGGCATAAGCACTAAAAGATTCGTATAGCTTATCGTAATTAACATCAACTGAGGCAGTGAATGCATCGCCAGCCGTATAGTATTCACCCACGAGCGCAACCTGAAACGCGTCGCCCCCCGCCAGTTGTGCACCCATAATCGCCGCACCAGTTTGATTAAGCATTGCTGAAATCGCGATATTTTCGCCAAGTGTGGGCCCACCTTTAATGTATGAGATTGAGTCGAAGAGAGAGGCATCGCATTC
Organism: uncultured Chloroflexota bacterium; assembly: GCA_903914955.1. Taxonomy (GTDB): domain Bacteria; phylum Chloroflexota; class Anaerolineae; order Anaerolineales; family Villigracilaceae; genus Villigracilis. The sequence goes on from CAIWRB010000231.1 coordinate 626, forward strand.
TCTCTTGATTTCTCCCGATGATAAATCAGGAATGTCTTCGCATTTTCGCTTCCCAGTTTCGGAATCCCAGCCTTGCAAAATCGGTCTTACCGTAGTCTTGAAGAATGGAAAAGGTACCGGCGTAAAACCTGCTTGCCTAATTGCACCCAGGAGTGCAGCTCGCTCAACTGAAGCAATTTCGAACTCAAATTGCGCATTGAGCACTCCGTTTCCGTTGACTAGCTTTCCGAAACCAATCATTGGCATTCCATTATATAGGGCTATTCTCCCAGTTTTTGGGGCGAAGTAGACTACACCTTTATCAGCCGAGTCCCAAGCGAGAGTGTACGAAGCGCCTACTTGCGAAAGGTCTATTCCGTTGACTGGCACTTTCGCTGGGTCAACTGGATATGCCGCTGCATTATGCGCTGCAAGTATGGCAAGCCCCGTGGCCAGGGTCGATATTCTTATTGTATCTGTTTTTAAATTTATTCGATTCTTCATAATTTTTCTCCTCACCCTTGATTGGGTGAAATTCACTTAGCAGCGTTCGTGCCACTGGTGCGAAGGGCTGAAATCTATTTCTAAAATTTTGTGATGCCCGTGAGATCATTTGGATTTATTTTAGTTTGGCAGAAAAATTCTCTGAAAATGGCTCTGTTTTTTTTGTGATACTTGATGCACGAGAAATCGATTGTCGCTAGAATTCCACAAATTGCTGTGGCCGATTTTCCACAAGTCTCTAATCAGAGACAGATTTGACTGTACTGGTGTTTTGGCCTTGGGGACCTAATCTTTCAGTCATGAGCACGATTGAAGTTGAATCTGAACGACTGACTGACTTGCAGGCATGTGACCAACAGGGCCTAGCGAGTGACCGCAATGGCAACGGAGAGATTGTCGTGCCTAAACGTATCGATCACGGAACTCTCAATATCAAAACTTCGGCCGAGGGTTCAATGGCTGCCCAAAACAGAAGAGTCGGCCGACCCAGGAAATACGATTATGATTTGGCCGCTCAGTACCTAGAGGACAAAAAGAGGGTAGGACCTGATTTTAACCAGGTTGCCTGGTGCGCTGGCCATTCTCCTGTAATTTGTCCTCGAACTCTGAGGCGGTACTTGGCTCAAGATAGAAAACAGAAGGGTACTAGTAACTCTGGCCGAACACATGCTAGTCAAAACGAATTTGAGGAAGACGCGTGATTCAACCCTTCGATCCAAATTTGTATAGCTCGGCCGAAATTCAAGCATTCACTTGGGCATTTCGGCACCCAAGATTAATCGCAGAGTCTACAGTGAGTTCAGCGGTACCAACGAGATCACTTGTTAGTACGTCATTATAGCCCGCTAGAGACGCC
>CAIWRB010000232.1 GCA_903914955.1 uncultured Chloroflexota bacterium
CCATGCAACACCTGTGCAAGCTCCCTTGCGGGTCGTTCACCTTTCGGATCACTACCACTTGCATGTCAAACCCGGGTAAGGTTCTTCGTGTAGCATCGAATTAAACCACACGCTCCGCTGCTTGTGCGGGCCCCCGTCAATTCCTTTGAGTTTTAATCTTGCGATCGTAGTCCCCAGGCGGTAAACTTATCGCGTTAGCTGCGGCACCGATGGAGTTTAAGCCACCGACGCCAAGTTTACATCGTTTACGGCTAGGATTACCGGGGTCTCTAATCCCGTTTACTACCCTAGCTTTCGCGTCTGAGCGTCAGAAATGATCCAGAAGATCGCTTTCGCCACTGGTGTTCCTCCCGATATCTACGCATTTCACCACTACACCGGGAATTCCATCTTCCTCTATCACTCTCAAGTCCGGTAGTATTGAACGACCTCTCCTAGTTAAGCCAGGAGATTTCACGCCCAACTTACCGAACCGCCTGCACGCGCTTTACGCCCAGTGAATCCGGATAACGCTTGCCTCCTACGTTTTACCGCGGCTGCTGGCACGTAGTTAGCCGAGACTTATTCCTGAGGTACTGTCCTTTCTCATCCCTCAGAAAAGTGCTTTACGACCCGAAGGCCTTCATCGCACACGCGGCGTTGCTGCATCAGGCTTTCGCCCATTGTGCAATATTCCCTACTGCTGCCACCCGTAGGTGTATGGACCGTGTTTCAGTTCCATTGTGGGGGGTCACCCTCTCAGGTCCCCTACCCGTCGTAGCCTTGGTGAGCCATTACCTCACCAACTAGCTGATGGGACGCAGGTCCCTCCCAAAGCGGATTACTCCTTTAGTTATCAGTTTCTAAATCCGATAACCACATGCGGTATTAGCAATCCTTTCGAACTGTTATCCCACACTTTGGGGTAGGTCACCAACGCGTTACTCACCCGTTCGCCACTAGGATACTCTCGTATTACTACAAAAGCACCTCGTTCGACTTGCATGTATTAGGCACGCCGCCAGCGTTCATCCTGAGCCAGGATCAAACTCTCCGCAAAAAACTTCACTCTTGCGAGTGTAAAAGTTACGGATTTACTGGTTCAACAAAAATTTTGTTTCCTATCACTTTTCAGTTGTTAAGGTGCTTGCCATTTGAGCGAGCGGTATTCTACCCGCTTCCATAACCGCCGTCAAGTCTTTTTACAGACTAAAATACCGATGCTTTTCTTTTTGCATCGGCTGTCAGGCTTCAAAACTTTTGCTCTGGGTCTCTGACGGGAGACGGTTACTCAGTTGTAATCGATTTGTCTTTGCGACGAAATCTTTTCGTTTCTACTGGCGAAGTGCAATTATATGCATATCTTTGTCTTTGTCAATAGATTGCATGGCTTTTCAACCTTAAAAAATCTGGCTGATTTACTTTCTTTTTTTGGACAAGGAGCACTACAAATCCCTCAAAATCAGGTTGACCATACTTTCGATTCTTTTCTCATAATTTAAATTTTTTATTTGCTTACGAACAGAATTCTCATTGCCCCAGCGTTAGTTCATTGCCTGTCTTCCAGATAAAGCGCGCAACAATGTATTTTGATCTGCGTATTCAAGATCACCTCCAACGGGCAGACCGCGCGCCAGGCGCGTGACCTTCACACCCATTGGCTCCAACTGTTGACTCAAATAAATAGCGGTCGTATCCCCTTCCATACTTGGATTGGTGGCGAGAATAACTTCCTGAATCCCTCCTCGCGCGACGCGCTCCACCAATTGTTTGATCTTCAAGTCGTCAGGGCCAACGCCTTCGATGGGAGATAAGACTCCCTGCAAGACATGATACTTGCCATGAAAACCAGCGGTTCGTTCAAGCGCCACTACATCCAACGCTTCTTCTACAACGCAGATCAATGAATTTTCACGTTTGGAAGATTCGCAAATTTCGCAGCGTTCACGGCCTGCTTCGGTAATATTGAAACATTCCTTGCAAAACGCGGTATTGACTTTTAAGTTCGCCAGCGCCGCGGACAAATCTAGCGAAACATCTTCAGATGCACGCAATAAATAAAAAGCCAGTCGTGAAGCAGACTTTGGCCCAATACCTGGCAGACGCTCGAGGGCGGTGATTAAACTTTGAATAGATTCTGGAAGAAGCATAGGTTTTATGTTTGAACGTTGAAACGTGAAAAAGTTAAAACGGCAACCCACCCGAGAGCGGACCCAATCTCTGGTTGGCGAGTTCGCGTGATTGATCAAGCGCCATATTTACAACAGAGAGGACAAGATCTTGCAGCATCTCGGCATCTGCATCTTTTAACAACTCAGGGTCAATAATTACTTCACGACATTTCTGGTCGCCGGTCATGGTGACTTTGATCGCTCCGCCGCCAGCCGTTGCAGTGACCGTCTCATCCGCAAGTTTGATTTGCGCTTCCTCCATCTGCTTTTGCACGCGCTGTAATTGCTGCATCATGCCTGATTGTGATTGCCCACCGCCCATCGATGAGCCTTTGTTAAATCCTTTTGCCATATGAACCTCTATATTTTAAAACTGAGATTCGATATTCGATTAACGAATATCGGTCTTTCACTTACATGTCCACGATTTCCCCGCCATGATGAATAGCTGCGGCGACCATACCGTCTTGTGCCACATTCGCGGGGACTTTGCCTTTGGCGTTTGTGACGATACAACGAACAGACAATTCCACATTGAAATTATCTTTGATCATTTTTTTGATGGCTTCGATCTGATCTGGCTTATCGATCTTAGAGACAAGCACATCACTGGCTAATCCAAGCACGAGCGTTTTGCCCTGCACGTCGATCATCTTGACCGAGTTTAACAACGCGGAAAGATTCGCCTGTGACTTTGGGAGAGATGCCGCCAAATGTTTCCACGAATTGGTGATGTCACTTGCGCTGATGATGGATTTATCATCGGATGCGGATGCTTCGTTCTTAGCCTCGATCTTGGATACTGCTTGTTGAGTTAGAGCAAGCTTGGGCAGAGTCTGACGCGGCGCGGCGACTTGCGGGGATTCTGTCGGAGAGTCCAGTACTTCTGCTAAAGCGAGTTCAATGCTCAAGGATGGCTGCCAACCGCCGCGTAAATCCACAGCGGCGTTGTTAAATATTTTCATCATCCGCAGAACTTCGGACGTGTTGAATGATTTCGCGTGCTCATCCATTTGCTGCTTGACTTCGCGCGTAGCTTCGACTTGATCGATGTTGCCCATTTGAATGAGCATGAGACCGCGCAGATATTCGACGATCTGACGGGCAAGCGAGCGCGGGTCGGCGCCAGAGTCGAGGGCACGGTGAATAGTTTCGAGTCCGCGCGCAGGCTGATGATCGAGAATGGACCCGATGATGTCGAGGACAGTTTTACTTGTGGCGGTGCCAAGAACGGTTTGCGCGAGAGCCAGCGTTATCTTCGTGCCTGTTGAAGAAAGTTGATCGAGCAGAGATTGCGCGTCGCGCATCCCGCCCGCAGACTGACGCGCAATGAGTATGAGCGCTTCGTCGTCGGCGGAGAGTTTCTCCTCGGCGACGATATGCTTAAGGTTGGCGACGATCTCATCCACTGGCACACGGCGGAACTCATGGCGCTGACAGCGGGATAAAACAGTGGCGGGAATTTTATGAATTTCAGTCGTAGCTAAAACGAAGATGGCATGCGGCGGCGGTTCTTCGAGTGTTTTGAGAAGCGCGTTAAATGCGCCGCCAGACAGCATGTGAACTTCATCCACAACGTAAACTTTATACTTTCCCTGTGAAGGCGAAAAATTTATTTTTTCACGCAGATCACGAATATCGTCAACCCCATTATTTGACGCCGCATCGATTTCTATCATATCCATAAAACGGTTTTCATTAACCGCTTCACAATTTCTGCAGGTATTATCGGGTCTTTGCGCGGGGTCTTCGTTGAGACAATTAACAGCCTTCGCCAGCAAACGCGCGACGGTCGTTTTACCCGTTCCGCGCGGACCCGCGAAAAGATAGGCGTGACCGACACGGTCCGCTTTGATGGAATTGGTCAGCGTCTGGACGACATGATCTTGTCCAACGACGGCGTCCCATCCTTTGGGGCGATATTTACGGTAAAGGGCTTGGGTCATGTGGTTAGTTTCAGGTTACAAGTTTAAATTGACGGTTAAATAGTGATAAACGAAGTGAGAAGCTTGATGATACCAACAGAATTTTTACGGTACTCGATAAACCGCTCTCAAATTGCCTTGCGAATCAAATAAGCGGGCATTTTCACCAGAACTCCAAACAGCGTCGCTTATGCCCCAATACAGGTCAATGACAGTGTCGGTTCCTGTTGTGGTATGTATCTGCGCTGCGCCGTTCGGGTAAAGTATAAGTTTTGGAAACTTGAACGTATTTCCATTTTCATCTTTCAATTGCCAGCTTGCCAAATCCAACTGACCTTCGCCTTCAAACTTCACAACCACGATCTCGGCGTCTTTTGAGCCCGCCCCCACCACGCTGCTAATCTTCACGGCGATATCTGTCTGCGGATTGACTGTAGATACTGCCGTATCACCGCTTGCAAACTGCTGTACCGAGGGCTGATTCACGGCGCGATAGTTGCGGTCATACCAAAACAGAATTGTCCCAGTCACACAGGCTGAGACGAAGACATTCAAGAGCAGGTAAAAAAACAGTTTGCGACGATCCATGTGCTAATGCGCCTGTAAATATTTTTCGATCAACTGAAAATACTTGTGATAATCCTTTAACATTTTACCGGCGCTAAGATAAACAATTTTATGCTCAATGTCTTCATAATGATGTACCAGGCGATTTCGTAAACCCGTAGTGGAAGCAAGACGGTCGGATAACTTCTTTGAAAGAATTTTCAATTCTCCCAATTGCGAGAACGTGCTGAAATAAGACGTGGCTGGTTCGCTTTGCTCCGCTTCAATAATGGCTCTGTTTATATCGCTTGCAATTTCAACGATCAATTCAACCAATTTCTCTACAGCATGACGTTTTACATAATCTTTTTGATATTCGGCAACTCCAACAGAAGTCAAAGGCTCAAGTTCGCCAAGGTATTGAGCAAGGTTTTTCATTTTCAAGAAAATCACAGCTTTATTCAACCGCAACATGAGGCATCTCCTTAGCGCGGCGGGTGATAAACCTTCTTAAGTCATGACGAAATTTTTCTGTATCCCAATATTGCCGAAAGCTGAATGATTTCCAGGCATCCCAAGTATTCGACTTATCTTCAAACAACAGATTCCCCGTCGAAGCAACTTCAAATGCGAGGACTGGATTCGCATGATTCAAAACCACAAGATCAACTTCAGTGTTAAATAATGGAGACAATGCACCCCACAACTTCAATCGCTGATTGAAACTTAGAGGGTGATTTATCAATACTCCCAGATCAACGTCACTGTTTGCATTTGCCGTGCCACCAGCAACCGAGCCAAACAGCACAATCAACCGAATACCAAATTTTTGGACAATCGGCTTTAATACTTCTTTCGACGGAAGGGAAACGAGGATGGATGTCATCTTTATTCATAAAAATTGTATCACGAATACAGTTCTACTATTCAGCTTTTTGAAGCGCCAACGCAACCCAATCACCGATCTGACGTTGATCGATTTTCTTCATCCCTTTCGCCTGCCCGGCCTCAATGACATGTTCCGCCTGATGAGCAAGGATTCCACTCAGGATGATCTCGCCAGTAGGATCGACCAAGTCTGCGAGTCCCGCGTCAAACAAGCGGATGATGATGGGCGCAAGAATATTCGCAACGACCAGCGGCGCGGATTTAATCTGGAAACTGCCATTCAAAACCTCAGTCACAGAACCCTGCCCGAGCATTAGTTCCGCCCCCACTCCGTTCGTATCCGCATTCTCGCGCGAGTTTTTGACAGACTCAATGTCAATATCCACACCGAGGACTTTTGTTGCGCCAAGTTTCAATGCAGCGATGGAAAGAATTCCAGAACCGCAGCCGACATCTATTACGATTTCCGCTTTACGATTTATGATTTGTGATTGGTCAAAATAAACCTCCATCAACTCCAAACATAACTGTGTTGTCGGATGTGTGCCTGTGCCAAATGCCATGCCAGGGTCAATTTTAATCGGGATCCTTTCTGGCTCTGGCGACTCCAGCCACGCGGGCAGGATGAGGAGTCTCTGTCCGATGAGGATCGGCTTATAGTGTTGCTTCCAGGCTTCCATCCAGTTTTGATCCGCGATCTGCTTGTAGGCAGGAGTCGGCACAGGCGTGATCATTCCCAAATAGAAAAGGCACTCTTCAAGTTTTTGCCGCGTTTCTTCCAATTGCTCGTTGACTTCCAAATAAGCGCGGACGGTGATCGGACCCGTTGCCGTGCCTTCATCTTCATCGTCTAAAAACTTTACGCCTTGCTCGGTCATCACACCATTGGGCGCGAAACGGGCAAAAACATCCGCAACGGATTCGGCGAGTTCGCCATTAACTGTCAGTGAAACTTCAAGCCAATTCATTTTTTATCTGCCTTATAAAATCGGATTTGCGCCTTCTCCAGAGTGACCAAACCCGCCTGAAGATGTTCATCGATTGCTTCAAGAAAGGCTTCGAGTTTTTCTTTTGTATCCACGATCTCAACCACGATCGGCATATCTTCGGAGAGACGCTCGATCTTGAAAGTATGAATGACGCGCGTGTTTGCACCAAAGCCCATGACGCCGCGTAAAACAGTCGCGCCTGCAAGTTCATGTTCGCGGGCTTGCAATACAAGCCATTCATACAACGATTTACCGTCATGGCGATCTGACTCGCCGATGAAAATACGAAGTAAATATCCTTCTTCAGGCAGGTGCATATTTTATCTCCAGATCAAATATGAAACGGTGCGACCAAGCCAAACAGCGAACAGACCGAGGATCACATTCGCGCCGACATTCGCGAGCGCATTCATTATTTGGCTGTCACGCGCCAGGTTGAGCGTTTCATTTCCAAACGATGAGAATGTTGTGAATCCGCCCAATATACCAACAAACACAAACGATCTTGATTCACTGGTAAACATGCCGCGCGCTTCCGCCAATTGGGCGAGGAAACCGATCACAAAGCATCCGATCAGATTGACGGCCAGTGTGCCAAAGGGGAAATCTATGCTTTTCGTGGACTGTTGGATGTATCCGCTAACAAGATAGCGCAGGATGGAGCCCATAAATCCACCAGCGCCGACGAGAAGGATGTTAGTCAAAGCAACTCCATAAAATGTTTCAGACTATTTTTCTTTCAAGTTTTTCACGACCAGATGAATTAGATTTTTTTCAGCAAATAACATGGACGGTAAATCGCTCACGTCAAAGTATTTCATTCCGGAAATCTCTGGGCTTTCCTTGAAGGTTCCGCTGGTGATCTTGCACAGATAAATCAAACTAATGTTGTGGTCTTCCTTTGAGCTTTCGGCCAGCAGTATTTTTTCAACTTTTATCTGCAAGCCTGTCTCTTCAAAGAACTCGCGGACAATTGCATTCTCTGGTTGTTCATTATATTCAAGGCCGCCGGCCGGGATTCCCCATTCCAATTTTCGATACGTATGTTTGAACAACAGAATGCGTCCATACTCATCAAAGATCATCGCGGCAACTGCCGCTCGAAATTTGGGACGGAGCATGCGCATGACAAGAACGTGCATCCACATAGGGAGCGTACGCCAGATTCGTAAAAAAATTCTCTTCATAAGTTTGAAACATTATAAAGCAATCAACCGCACCGAATCAAAAACGAGCAGGCTCTCATCCACTCGTCACTGATCACTAATACCTATTCACTGCCACTATCCCCCAAATGCATCATTCAGCCAATCAAGAAATCCTTTTTCCTGCGGCTTGACCGATGTTCCCAGACTCTCCGCCAACTTCTCGAACAGCTCATGCTGTTCCTTTGTCAACTTGGATGGGATGGCAACATTGATCATCACCATTTGATCACCACGGTTTTTACTGCGGACGTGCGGTACGCCCTTGCCTCTAAGATGAAATATTTTTCCAGGCTGTGTGCCGGCTGGGATCTTCAATTTTTCATCGCCATCGATCGTTGGCACCTGTACTTCTGCACCGAGCACAGCCTGTGCCACATTGATATCAAGGTTTAACAAAATATCGTTCTCACGACGTTTGAAGAATTGATGTGGTTTCACATCCAGGACGACAAACAAACTTCCATTCGGTCCGCCAAATGCACCGGGACCGCCTTCGTTATTCAAGCGGATCTGTGTGCCCGCATCCACACCAGCCGGGATCTGTACTTTCTTCTTTATATTCTTGCGTTCCAAACCAGCGCCGCGACAAGTTTTACATGGCGACGAAATTATTTGACCGCGCCCATTGCAGGTTGGGCAAGCCCCAGTCTGCACCATCTGACCTAAAAAGGTCTGACGCACCTGGCGAACTTCACCCTGCCCATTACAAGTGGAACATTTTGTGGGCGTTGTACCGGGCTGTGCGCCGTTTCCTTTACACATGGAACAAGTCTCTTCACGTTGAAATTCGATCTCCTTTTCAACACCGAAGACTGCTTCTTCAAACTTCAAAGATACTTGCATTTGCAAGTCACGACCGCGGCGTGGAGCATTGCGTGAGCGGCGGCCAGTGGAGAATCCAAATCCACCGAGGATCTCCTCGAACAAGTCGCCGAAATCGGTAGAGTAATCGTGGAAGCCGCCGCTGCCCATGCCGCCAAGCCCTTCCTTGCCAAAGCGGTCATAGCGCGCGCGCTTATCAGAATCGGAAAGCACACCATAGGCTTCATTGATCTCTTTAAATTTTTCCTCGGCGTCAGTCTCCTTGCTTACATCAGGATGAAACTGACGCGCAAGTTTACGGAATGCGCCTTTAAGTTCATCATCCGACGCGCCCTTGCCAACACCAAGAATTTCATAATAATCGCGATTGCTCATTCGTTTACACGCTTACAGGTTTGCAGGTTAACGTTCGAACCTATCAACTTGTGAACGTTACTCCTGCACTTCACCATCAACAACGTCAGGACCCGCACCCTCATTATTGGATGAAGAACCTTCGGCCGCTTCGCCCGCACCCGCGGCTTGACCTTGCTCATAGACAGATGCGCCTATCTTTTGAATGACCAGCCCCAACGCTTCCGTAGCGGCTTTGATCTTGTCCACATCCTCACTCAACGCGGCAGACTTTGCCTCCGCGATCTTTGCTTCAACGTCACTGCGAACTTCAGCGGGGATTTTATCCCCAAATTCACGCAAAGCTTTCTCTCCAGCATAAACCATATTATCGGCATTGTTGCGGGTCTCGATCAATTCCTTGCGCTTGCGATCTTCGTCAGCGTGTGTTTCCGCGTCTTTGCGCATTTTTTCAATTTCGCCATCGCTCAACCCAGAGGAAGCGGTGATGGTGATGTGTTGTGTATTCCCCGAGGCTTTGTCTTTCGCGCTGACTTTCATGATGCCGTTCGCGTCCACATCAAAGGTCACTTCAACCTGCGGAACACCGCGCGGTGACGGGGGGATTCCATCCAAAGTAAATCTGCCTAATGATTTGTTGTCACTCGCCATGGATCGTTCACCTTGCAGAACATGGATCTCGACCTGCGTTTGATTATCAGACGCGGTGGAAAATACCTGTGATCGGCGTGTAGGGATGGTTGTATTTCGTTCAATTTGAGCGGTGGCAACACCGCCCATGGTTTCAATGGAAAGTGTCAACGGCGTAACATCCAAAAGTAGAATATCTTTTACTTCTCCACCGAGAACACCAGCCTGGATCGCCGCGCCGATAGCGACCACTTCATCGGGGTTGACTCCTTTGTGCGGGTCTTTGCCAAAAAATGCGCGGACGCGGTCTTGAATTGCGGGCATACGAGTCATGCCACCCACCAGAACTATTTCATCAATGTTGCCTGCATTTAATCCAGCGTCAGATAATGCCTGCTTGACAGGGGCAATGGTTCGGTCGACCAGGTCCGCTGTTAGTTGCTCCAACTTGGCGCGGGACATCGTCATCACCAAATGTTTGGGGCCGCTTGTGTTCGCAGTCAGATAAGGCAGGTTGATCTCGGTCTGCATCATGGTTGAAAGTTCGATCTTGGCTTTTTCAGAAGCTTCTTTCAAACGCTGTAATGCCTGACGGTCATTTTGCAGATCGATGCCATTGTCTTTTTTGAATGTCTCGATCAAATGATCCATGATGCGCAGATCAAAATCGTCACCGCCGAGAAAGGTATCTCCGCTTGTGGCGCGTACCTGAAAGACTCCATCGCCTACATCCAAAATGGAGACATCGAAAGTGCCTCCGCCCAGGTCATATACGACGATGACTTCATTCTTCTTTTTATCCAGACCATACGCGAGGGATGAAGCGGTTGGTTCATTGATGATACGCAAAACTTCAAGACCCGCGATCTTGCCCGCGTCTTTCGTGGCGTTTCGCTGTGCGTCATTGAAATAGGCGGGGACGGTGATGACGGCTTGCGTGACGGGTTCGCCGAGATAGGCTTCCGCGTCGGCTTTTATTTTCGCGAGGATCATCGCTGAAACTTCGGGCGGCGAATAATCTTTTTCATCGAGTGTCACTCGCACATCGCCGTTATCAGCGGCGGTCACGGCATACGGCACGCGTTTCTTGGTATGCACCACTTGCGCGTCATCGGCTTTGCGTCCCATAAAACGCTTGACTGAAAAAATGGTGTTGTTCGGATTCGTGATGGCTTGATTGCGTGCTACACGCCCCACCAAACGTTCGTGGTTTTTATTGACAGCCACCACAGAAGGGACGAGTCGTTCTCCTTCCGCAGATGGGATCACGATCGGTTCGCCACCCGACATAACGGCGGCCACTGAATTGGTTGTGCCTAGATCTATTCCAATAATTTTGCCCATGAATTCCTCGTAATTTTTAACGTTTGCACGTTCGAACGTTTAAACATCCAGACGTTACTGTGCCACCCTCACGAGGGCAGGTCGTATTACACGTTCCCCAAACATGTATCCATTTTGCACGACCGCGATCACGTGTTCGCTTTCAACGTCAGCATTCGGTTCGTGCGAGATCGCTTCGTGGAAGTTCGGGTCAAATGCGGCGCCTTCCGCCGCAATGCGTTTCACGCCTTCAGCATCCAAAATATTTTGGAGTTTACGCGCGATGAGTTCAATGCCGCTGGCCCATGCGTCATCCGGCGGGCGGTTTTGCAACGCACGTTCCAGATCGTCGAGCGCAGGCAAAACTTTTTTGATAATGTCGCCTTTCATCGAAGCGTACATCATTTCGTTATCGCGTGCCACACGGTTTTTATAATTCTGAAACTCCGCCTGAGACCTTTGCCAGCCATCTTTATATTCAGACGCCTTGGAGTGTGCTTCTGCCAACTGACTGAGCAACGCATCCAACTTAGCGACAGGCTGCTCATCCACAACTGGCGTTTCTTCCGCTGCAGGGGGTTGAGTTGCATCAATTTCTTCTTCGTATATGTCTTTCTTTTTATCAGTCATGCTCTCACTCTCAAAAAATAATTTCAAGGAATACGGACATAAATCCACATTCCAAAATCTAATGTTTACTCACTCTCAATACTATCATTCACCAGATTACTTAACAGGCTTGCGACATATCGAACCGTTGGGATCGTGCGCGCGTAGGACATGCGCATGGGACCTAAAACACCCAAAGTGCCTGTTGCCAGACCGGGCGCGCCATATCTTGCGATGACCATTGAACATTGACGGAGTTCCTGCCACCCGCCCGCGCCTCCGATCAGAACCTGCAATCCGCCGACACTGCTGTGGGTGGATGCGCGTGCAAGAAAATCCTGCAGATTTGATCTTTCTTCAAATAGCCGCATGGCCCAACGCGCGTCATCTGAAGACTCTGCGAATTCAGGTTCGCTCAAAACATTGGTCAATCCGTCTGTGTAGATTTCGCCTGAAGCGCTTTCGGACGTGCGCTTCATATCCTGCACCAGAAGCGTGATGATATCCTGTTCGAGCGCGTCAGTGCGGGATGCCTGGGCCGCGATCGCTTCTCCAGAAAGGCCAACCAACAGCGAGTTCAGATGTGTTGCGGCCTGACTAAGTCGATCTTGAGTAACGGGTTCGGCCAATGTCAAAACTTGCTGGTCAACTTCACCGCCATCCAGTACCAAAACCATCAAGACTTGCCGTCCCTGCGTGGAGATCAGCTCAATATGCTTGAAGCGGATCGTTTCGGCGTGCGGTGCTGTGACCAGTGATACACCCTGTGATTGATGCGCGAGAACTGAAGCGGCCAGAGTCATCCATTGTTCAACATCAGGGCGCACCTGAAAGAATTGATGTGAGATGGTATTTTGTACCGAGGCTGGCAATTCCGCTTTTTGCATCATCTGTCCGACAAAAATGCGATAGCCTTCTTCGGCTGGCACACGACCGGCGGATGTGTGTGGCTGCCTGAGGTAGCCCATCTCTGTCAGCGCGGACATTTCATTTCGGACGGTGGCCGTACTCAGGTCAAGGTGAAAGCGCTCTACCAGTCGCTTTGAGCCAACGGGCTGCGCCGTCTCAATGTAATCACGAATGAGGAGCAATAGAATTGTACGCTGTCTTTCGGTAAGTTCAGGCATGACGGCTCATAGTCTAACATGCAAAAATGAAGAGCGTCAATAAGAGGAGTGTAAGAGTTTATAAAAAATATTCCTGCTGTATGCGGGAATATTTTTTATACAAAAGACAACTGCCTCAGCAAGCCGAGGCCATCCAGAATTTAATAATGGATCGAGCTTAGATTATCCAATTTGTCGGTGCTGTGCGTGGCGTGGATGCGGCGGATGGTGCCAGTTAGTCCGCGCACCACGAGACTTTCCGTTGTGATGTGATCGCCGTAATAGCGGACTCCTTGAAGCAATTCGCCATCTGTGATGCCGGTTGTTGCAAAGAACACATCTTCAGAGGAGACGAGATCGTTCATAGTAAGGATCTTATCGAAATCATAACCTGCTTCACGACCGCGTCTTAATTCATCTTCATCACGCGCAAATAACTTGCCTTGAATTTCTCCGCCCATTGCGCGTAACGCACAGGCTGTGATCACGCCTTCCGGCGTGCCTCCGATACCGAATAAAACGTCTACACCTGAGTTTGGCTGGGCAGTCATTAAGGCCGCAGCTACGTCACCATCGGGAATTTCGCGGATGCGCGCACCGGCTTTGCGAATCTCTGCGATCATGTCATCATGTCTTGGGCGGTCAAGGATGATCGTAGTTAGATCTTCCACCGCCCTGCCTTTTGCTCTGGCAATGGCGATCAGATTTTCGGTGATCGACTTTTCAATATTAATGACGCCTTTGGCTTCGGGGCCGACCGCGATCTTGTTCATATATAAAAATGGGCCGGGGTCGAACATCGTCCCGCGCGGAGCAACCGCCACCATCGCGAGCGAATTTGAGCGGCCAAATGCCAGGGGGCGGGTCCCATCAATCGGGTCCACTGCAACATCCACGTCAGGTTGTGAACCGTTACCCACTATTTCACCATTGAATAACATCGGCGCTTTATCCTTTTCCCCTTCCCCGATGACGATGACGCCGTTCATATCCACAGTGCCGAGGACTAAGCGCATCGCGTTGACTGCGGCTTGATCAGCCCCTTCTTTATCACCGCGCCCCATAAAGCGGCCCGCCAGCATGGCCGCGGCTTCGGTGACGCGCGCCAATTCTAGCGCGAGATTTCGAGTAGGAGTAGCGCCAAGAACGACCATTTGAATCTCCGAATTTATAGGATGAAGAACACGAGAAAATAATAACCGATCAGCGCGCCCCATAACCACGAATCAATGCGGTCGAAGAAACCACCGTGACCGGGAATAATATCGCTTGAATCTTTGATGCCCGATTGACGTTTGATCATGCTTTCGCCAAGATCGCCCAGGGTGGGCAGGGTGCCGAGCAATAATCCAAGGATCGCGCCCTGCCAGATGGTAATATCGCTTGTCAGATTTCCAAAAGTTTTAAACACCCAGACATAAAACCCGCCTGTGATCAACCCCGTGAAAACACTGGCGGCATAGCCTTCCCAGCTTTTCTTTGGACTGAGGCGCGGCGCCATTTTATGTTTGCCGTACGCCCTGCCAATGGAGTACGCGCCCGAATCCGCTGCCCAGACGCAGAACATCACCAGCATGAACCACCAGCCGCCTTCAGGCAGGTTTCGAAGTTCGAAAAGGTATGATCCGATCCAGCCGATGTAGGTAATGCCGGTCACGGTGATGGCAAAATCAAGCGCGGCTTGATCACGGCCGCGCTCATAAATAATTAGATGGTACGCCAATGCTACAAGTATGCTTGCAGCAAACGCGGGCTGCGCAAATGCGGGAAAGAACATGCGCGTGATGGTAACCAACGCCACGCCTCCCACGGTAACATGCATCTGCGGTTCGAATTTCACTGCCTGAAAAAGGTGAACATATTCCCAAGCCGCGCCTATCAGGAATGTACCCAATAATAAATAATAAAAGATGCCGCCTAACAGGATGGCGGGTACGCCAATTAGAGCAAGTCCGAGAGAAGTGATCAGTCTTTTACGCATTTGATTCCTGAAGTTCCCCCGAAGCTACCTTCCCGTAGCGCCTATCGCGATGGGCGAACGACTCCAATGCCTGGCGATATTCTTCCTTATTAAAATCAGGCCAATAGGTCGGCGTGACATACCATTCTGAATAGGCGGCCTGCCAGATCAGAAAATTACTTACGCGCAACTCACCTGATGTGCGGATGATAAGATCAGGGTCAGGGACACCCGCAGTATATAGATATTTACTGACCATTTCATCTGTCACTTTTTCAGGAGGCACGCCATCTTTCATGATGCGCTGGATGGCCTGCACAATTTCGTCACGCCCGCCATAGTTGAAGGCGATGTTCAAGATCAAACGGTCGTTATTCTTGGTGACCTCAATGGCATCCAGTACTTTTTTCTGAAGAGATGGAGCGAGCCGTTCCAGTCGTCCGATGTGACGTAACTGTACGCCTTCCTTATTTAATTCATTAAGCTCACGGTCAATCACATCTTCGAGAATATACATCAGCCCTTTTACTTCCTCGGGCGGGCGGCCCCAATTCTCGGTGGAAAAAGCATAGATCGTGAGATATTTAACCCCAAATTCAACACTGGCGCGGATCACGCGGCGCAGGTTTTCAGTCCCCGCTTTATGCCCAGCCAGACGCGGCAAACCGCGTTGCAAAGCCCAGCGCCCGTTACCATCCATGATCATGGCAACGTGCTGAGGAAATTTTTCAAGAGGAATTGCAGAGGGGGTTTCAGTCATGTATTAGGTACTCTTTTAATGCCGCGCACGACATCTCAAAAGAAAATACAACTACACTTCCATGATTTCCAATTCTTTGTTGTAACCATGTTTTCCAATATCTTCAATAAATTTATCGGTCAACTTTTGAAGGTCTTCTTCGCCGCGTTTGAGGTCATCTTCAGTGATCAATCTTTCTTTTTCATAATCACGGATGTCATTGTGCAGGTCGCGCCGAATATTTCGTACCGCAACACGGGCTTCTTCAAGACGGTGGTGCATTTGCTTGACCAGATCACGGCGGCGTTCTTCATCCAGGGGAGGCAGATTCAGATGGATGACTTTGCCGTCAGAATTGGGATTCAACCCAAGGTTTGAGGCACGGATCGCTTTTTCTATATCTTTGATGGATCCTAAATCGAACGGCTTGATCATCAACGAGCGCGGTTCAGGCGCGCTGATGGTGGCTAGCTGTATAAGGTGAGTGGGCGTCCCGTAATAATCCACAGAGAGTCTTTCCACCAGCGCAGGACTGGCCCGCCCAGTACGGACGCCAGCGAGATCCTCCGAAAGGGATTGGATCGCTCCACGCATACGGGAGTCTGCATCTTTCAAAAGATCTTTTATTTCATCGGTACTCACTGTATTCCTCCTACCGCTTGTTAAATAAATTACCAAACTTACTAACTGAAATTACGAAAATACGAACATAATTTTGGTCTGGTTATTTACTTGGCACTTTGTGAAAAATGATTACGCTTCAAGGATACCTTAAAACAAGAATTTATGCTATGGGAGCACATCAAAACGATAGAAAATGGAAAAAGTTGAGAGGCTCTCAACAAAAAATCCTCTTTCTGTCCCGAAAACAAGAAGAAAGAGGATCGCTGCTAAAACGAAAACTTACGCGGTCACTAATGTACCCACACGTTCACCGCGTAGTGCGCTCAGCAAGGCATTTGTATCCCAAAGATTAAGAACAAGAATGGGCATGTTGTTTTCCATGCATAAGGTAATGGCGGTGCCATCCATAACACCGAGACGGCGGTTGAGCACTTCAATATAACTTAATTGATCGAATTTTTTGGCGTCGGGATTCTTCTTTGGATCTGAATCATAGACACCATCCACTTTCGTGGCCTTGATAACAACCTCCGCATCTATTTCGGTCGCGCGTAAGGCCGCGGCTGTATCGGTGGAGAAAAAAGGATTTCCCGTTCCCGCGCCAAAGACCACCACACGCCCCTTTTCAAGATGACGTATCGCGCGACGGCGGATGTAGGGTTCTGCAATGGCACGCATTTCAATGGCAGACATGACCCGAGTGAATACACCCTGACGTTCCAAAGCATCCATCAATGCCATTGCATTCATGACCGTTGCGAGCATGCCCATGTAATCTGCGGTGGAACGATCCATACCGCGTTCAAGTCCCTGCTTGCCGCGCCACAAATTACCCGCACCGATCACGACCGCCACATCCACGCCCATCTCGCGGACTTCTTTGATACGGCTGGCGATCGATTCGGCTTCATCCACGTCAATGCCAAATCCAGTTTTACCGCCGAGTGCTTCACCACTTAACTTGAGCAGGATCCGTTTATATTTCAGTTCAGCCATTTATGCCTCCAAATTAATTCTCTGCCGTTTATAAAAAAAGCCAACCCGAAGGCTGGCTTTTAAAACTAATTATTAATTTGTGCTTTCGCCCAGTTCCCAGCGCTGGAAGCGGCGCACGATCACACTCTCGCCGATGGCTGCAATATTTTGCAGGATCAGCTTTTCGATCGTGAGCGTTTCATCGCGGATGTAGGTCTGGCGCAGCAAGCAGGCTTCATCTTTGAATTTCTCAACGCGGCCTTCCACGATCTTGTCCATCATTTTTTCGGGCTTGCCTTCTTCGATCGCGCGCGCGCGCGCGATCTCAGCTTCGTGCTCAAGTTCTGCAGCAGGGATATCATCCGCAGAGACGTATTTAGGCGCGCTAGCTGCGATCTGTAAGGCGATCTCATGCGCGAGTGTACGGAATTTTTCAGCGCGAGCTACAAAATCGGTTTCGCAATTTACTTCCACCATCACGCCCACGCGTCCGCCGCCGTGTGAATACATTTCCACAATACCATTGGAGGCAGTACGGTCAGCGCGCTTGGCGGCTGTTGCCATGCCTTTTTCACGCAGCCAATCAACAGCCTTTTGATAATCTCCATCGGCTTCCTGCAAGGCTTTGCGGCAATCCAACATGGGAGCGCTGGTCGCAGCACGCAATTCCTTGATCATTTGTGTTGTTATTTCCATTTCAATATCCTTAACTTTTTTATTCTGATCGACTATTCCGCGTTTGCGGATACCTCAGCAGAATCATCTTCTGCTTTTGCGGCAGGCGCATCGCTTACAATGGGAGCTTCCTCCACTTTACGACTGACACTCAACTTTGCCAGAGTGGATTCTCCCAGCAAGGAAGATTCGCCCTCATCCTGGTCGGTATCAACAACAGGTTTGCGAGGTCCGCGAGTTCTGGGTTTGGCTTCAGTTTTGGCATCATCAACTTGTTCGGGTTCTTCTTCTTTGCGCATCGCCTTGCCTTCAAGGACTGCATCCGCGACTTTGGCAACGAGCAACTTGATGGCGCGAATGGCGTCATCATTGGATGGGATGACATAATCCACATTAAGCGGATTGCAATTCGTATCCACCAAAGCGACGATCGGTATCTTGAGCAGATTGGCTTCTTTCACTGCGGCATCTTCACGTCCGACATCAATGATGAAAAGCATATCGGGGCGGCGTTTCATAATACGCGCACCCGATAAGCGGGTCGTCAATCGCAGGATTTCCCGTTCAATGAGCAAGCCTTCCTTTTTGGTGAGGTGGCTAATTTCATCAGTGTCACGCAACTTTTCAAGGCGTTCCAATTCCTGGATACGTTTGTACATGGTTGCCCAGTTCGTGAGCATACCACCCATCCAACGCTCGGTGACGTAGGGCATACCGCAGCGGGCAGCTTCTTCAGCCACCGTCTCCTGGGCCTGGCGCTTGGTACCAACGAAAAGAATATTGCCACCATTGACAACTGTGTCGCGAATAACGTTATAGCCCTGATTCAACAACTTGACAGTCTGTTGCAGGTCAATAATATGAATACCGTTTCGCTCAGTGAAGATGTACGGTTTCATGCGCGGATCCCACTTATTCGTACGATGTCCAAAATGGACGCCGCTCTCAAGCAGGGCCTTCATAGATACTACAGCCATTATTACTCCTTAACTTGCGCCGTTCTCCAACGTGCAGCAAAAAACTGACGTGGAACGGAATGAGTTTAGCGGGAATATAGTCTTTCGACCTAACCCGCTCAGGGACGCTTATTGCCCGTCCCGGGCAAGATGTGCTTTTTTCAAAGCGACGCGATTATATCACAGGAATTTTGACAGAAAATTTTACGCTACTTTTCTGACCCGCAAATTGGTTGCAAAAACGAAATACCTTTCCACCCACCTGAAATCCATCTTGAATATACTGTCAAGAAAACAAACAGCCCCGTTTTCCGGGGCTGTTTGTTTTATGCCACTGCAGCTTGATCGTACAATTGGTGTCTGAGAAAATCAATATCTTTTTGCACACGACCATCACCGCTTCTGATCTGTTCTTTTATCTTTTCTATGGCCGACATAACCGTTGAATGATCCCGCCCGCCCAAGACTTCACCAATTTGAGGGAAGGATATTTTGGCTTCTTCACGCAGTAAATACATCGCGATCTGACGCGGATGTGCCACATCTTTGGTGCGGTCACGGCCTAAAAGCTTTTCGACAGTAAGGTTAAATTTTCGGGCAACAAGATCTACTACACGGGCAGGTTCAACATCACCGTGTACGGGTAAAAGATCGGATAATGCGACTTCCACAAGTCTGGGCGTGAGGGGCGAGCCGCTTAGATCAGCAAACGCGATGATTCGATTTAGAGCACCTTCTAATTCGCGGATATTGGAGTTTACCTGCTTGGCAACACTTTCCAAAATTTCATCAGAAATATGCCGTCCTGTTCGTTCAGCCTTAGAGCGCAGGATCGCGAGGCGGGTTTCAAAATCAGGCGCTTGAATATCTGCGGTTAAGCCCCACTCAAAACGCGAGCGCAGGCGTTCTTCCAATGTGACCAATGACTTGGGCGGGCGATCAGATGAAACGATGATCTGCTTATCCTGTCCGTGCAGGGTGTTGAAAGTGTGGAAGAATTCCTCTTGCGTGGATTCTTTGCCCGCGATGAATTGGATGTCATCAACCAGAAGTACATCCGCTGAGCGGTATTTTTCGCGAAAAGCTTGGGTCGTATGCGTTCGAATGGCGCCGATCATGTCATTCGTGAATTCTTCAGAGGAAACGTATAAAACATTCAAGCCATCGGCGTAACAGGCGTTGCCAATGGCATGTAATAAGTGAGTTTTTCCAAGTCCCACACCGCCATACAAGAAAAGCGGATTATAAGCACGGGCTGGTTTTTCTGCCACAGCCTGACAAGCCGCGTGCGCCAGCCGATTGCCAGAACCGACAACGTAAGTATCAAAGGTATAACGCGGATTTAGGTTTACGTGGCGGGGTTTTGGCTCGGGCGAGGTAATTTCAATTGGCGCAGAATCGCGTTCCGCGTCGAGATCGGCATGTGAATCATTATCATCTGCTTGAGTGACGACGAAACTGACGGCTACATTGGAATTCAGTATTCCGATCAGCATTCGACTGACAGTATTTGCAAGGCGGCTTTCCAACCAGTCGCGCGCATAAGCGTTGCGAACACCAACGGTGATCAAACCATTATCGTAGGATATGGGACGTGTATCACGCACCCAGGTATCGTAGGATGCGCGCGGCATTTCCATTTGAAGTTGTGCAAGCACAGAGTGCCAGGCCTGTTCTGCGTTCATAAAATTTCCTCGGTTTGGATGATAGGGTACATTCAATAGCCCGCCTTCTTCCCGCGGCTCAGTAATATGGGTATTCTATTTTTAATAACTTCTTGCAGGGTATTAGATGCATGAGTGTTAAACGTGCATCCTTCGTATCAGCGTGAATACATTCTAGCAGATACTTGCATTAGATAACAGTCGCCAGCCCTACGGTAGGTTAAAAAGATTTGTTTTTTTAAGGTTGACTTTTGTTAAAGAAACATCCCGCAGTCGTTGATAATCAGGCTTCGAGATAGAACAGGCGTTTCAGCCAAGCGCACCTGCCCGCACCTTCTTGCCCCCCATATATGGGCATAAATGACCATTTTGGAACAAGTGGCATATATCTATCTTAAAAAATCATGACACACAATACTTTCGATTCATATTAATTGAGACTCGAGTTCCTGTGATTCGTTTTGCAATGATTCAAGATTCGCAGACTTTAGCCTTATATTGCGCAAGATTTCCAATAAGAATGCTGTTTGTAAGAGCGCTTTTTCGTGCGAAGGCTGAAGTAATTCGCGCAAAATCATAGCATCACCATTTTAAAACAAAACTTCAACTAACTAAAAAGCGCCTTCACATCATCCCTGGTCAAAGACTTAAAGAAACTGGCTTCATTGGAGATGATACTTTTCACCAGAGCGCGTTTCTTCTCTTGTAATTGCAAAATTTTCTCTTCCACGGTGTCTCGCGCAATGATCTTATATATGAAGACGGGCTTCGTCTGCCCGATGCGATGGGCGCGGTCGCTGGCTTGCATCTCCACTGCAGGATTCCACCACGGGTCGAGATGGATGACATATTCAGCGGCGGTCAGATTCAGCCCTACACCGCCCGCTTTCAAGCTGATCAGGAAGAATGGAAATGATGGATCATTCTGGAACAAGTCTACGCGGGATTGGCGGTCGGGGGTGCGCCCATCGAGATAAACATATTTGATATTGCGTTTATCGAGATCATATCTGACAAGCCTGAGAGTCTCCACAAATTGTGAGAAGATGAGCGCCTTGTGATTCTCGGCCTGCAAAGTCTCAAGCGTTTCGAGCAGGATCTCAAACTTTGGCGCTTCGCCTATATAGTTTTTATCCACCAGCGCGGGATGAATGGCGATCTGCCGCAGGCGCAGTAAACCTTCCAAAATCTTAAAGCGCGCGTCGTTCATGCCTTCGCTTTCGATCAGGCCGAGCAGTTCAGCACGGAATTTTTCGCGGGTCTGTGTGTATAACTTTTTCTGTGCAGGCACCATGTCGGTGTAGACGATGCGCTCGGTGCGCGGCGGCAATTCGGGCGCAACCTGTTCCTTTGTGCGGCGCAGTATGAACGGGTACACCAAACTTTTCAATGTCGCCATTGCTTTTTCATCTCCGCCGCTTTCGATGGGAGTGGCAAACGCGTGCTTAAAATAATCCATGTTCCCGAGCAAACCAGGATTTAAAAACGCGAACTGCGACCATAACTCGAAGGTATTATTCTCAACGGGCGTGCCGGTCATCACGAGGCGGTGATCTGCCTTCAACAAGCGCGCCGCCTTCGCGCTCTTCGCAAGCGGATTTTTGATGGCCTGCGATTCATCCAGAATAATGTGGCTGAAATGATAACCGTGCAAAATTTCAATGTCTCGCAGCATGGTGCCATAGGTGGTCAGCACAATATCATAGTCATCGAAGATGGCGGTATCCTTGCTGCGGAAATTTCCCATATATTCAAGAAAGCGCAGCGTGGGTGTAAACTTTTCAGATTCTCTTTGCCAGTTGGTAATTAAACTTTTGGGGACGATGAGCAGCGTGGCTGACTCCGCCTTAGCCTGCTCCTGCAATGACTGGAGATAGCTCAACACCTGGACAGTTTTCCCCAAGCCCATGTCGTCGGCGAGGATGCCGCCGAAATTATATTCACGCAGAAAGTGCAGCCAGTCAAATCCGTGTTTTTGGTAGGGGCGCAGTTCACCGATGAAACCTGTGGGAAGCGCATGTGGCGCGATCCGCTCGAAGGCACGCAGCCGCTCTCGGCGCTGATCCAGGTCCGAGGGCGGTTGGAGTGTTTCATCTTCTTCAAGAAGTTTATCCAGCAGGGGCAGATGAAAGTCGCTGATGCGAAATCCATCTTCAGTTTCTTCCGCCAGATTCCATAGATGCTTATATTTCTCCATCCACTCTGAAGGGATCTGCCCGATGGAGCCGTCCGCAAGTTTGATGTAATGCTCCTTGCGTCTGAGCGCTTTGCGAACATCGTGAAATGAAATTTGCTGATCGCCAAATTCAACAAAAGTTTTGAGATCGAACCAGTCAATGCCTGAAGTGATGCTGACGCGCAGGGTGGCGGTGTTGCGATTGATCTTGCCGAGCTTTAGATTGTCTTCACCGTAAATTTCAAAACCCGCCTGCGTGAGTTGTGGGATGGAGTGCAAAAGAAAATCAAAGGGATGAGCGCGGGCTCTCAGTTCGAGCGTGCCATATGGAAAATTTGGACCTGCGCGTTTAAGTCGATAACTTGGATCGGTAAGCAGTTGATAAAAATATTGTTCACGCTCAAGTTGACGATGAACGCGGATCAAGTCCCATGATTCTGGGACGGTTTCCAGAGAAAAATTTTCTCCCAGTTTTGTGAGAGGCAATTCGTGTTCGCCGTATCCAAAGCGCAAGTCGGCGCGCATGGTTTTGTCTTTATCGTCGTGAAGATACAGGCGTGGAGCCGGGTCAGCGTTTACATCATGCCAGTGAATAATGTCACTTCTGATCGGGAGTATTTGCGCGATCTGCGCGAAATATTGTTCACGGAAAATATCCATCTGTTGGGCGGGGATCACGATCGGAAAAGATGGAAGGATGGAAAGCGCCTGTGTGTTGTTAATTTGAGCAACATGATCGTCCAGTAAAACCCAGGTTGGGTTGTTTGCAACAACTTCAATTTTTGTATTTATAAGCGTGAATTTTTCTTCATGTTCAAAACCCGCCTGTAACATGAGTTTATTTTTATCGCTTTGCAGGTCGATTTTTATGTCGACTGGGGCTGGCTGGATATACAGGCGACGTTCGATTTTCTCGGGGTAGGAACTTTTTCCAAGGAAAATAGGGATATCCAGTTTTGCAAGCATGGAAAGATACATGGACATACCGCTGGTGATGCTTCCATAAATATGAGTGATATTTTGCAGGATATTGAGGAAGGCTACGGCATCATGAGTGAGATTCAGGCAACCTAGAGGGTTTACCTGTTGATACATTTTATTGCCTGCCTTAATCCATTTTGGAGTTGAATCCAATAGTTTGTTGATCTCCTGAGGAGTAGCGGGCAGTTTGTCTCCCTGAAGAAGGTCCCATTCATTTGTTTTGATCATGAATGGCTCAAGCGAATAAGAGTAAGAAACCCGGTTTGCGCTTCCATACACATACCCATACTGCAGGGAACGCTCCATGATCACAAGCGCAACATAACGATTGTAATTAGACACAGGGGCAGACGCACGACGCGGAATTAATGAGAATGTTTCTTTAAGTTTGTTTTGCCAGCTGCCAGTGGGTGGTGGATTTTGGGGAATAATGGAGACTTCCTCTTCCTCCTCCTCCTCAAAGTCAGCTTCTTCTTTAAGGATCGCCCTGACTTCCAGCGCAGCGGCAACCATATGTTTACAAAAATGGTCTTCAGCATATGGGCAGTCGCAGTCAAAGCCAAGTCTGCCGGATTCCTGATCCACTTCGATCTCGACTGTGTAGAAGGCTGATTGACCTTCCACTTCGCAGACTGCTCTGCTATTATTTCGGGATAAGATCGCATCCAGCACGTGGCCTTCTTTATAATAAATATGTCCACGTTGGATCGATTGAGCGTCGGCGTACTTGGAGTAAGGGAAGTTGTCGAGGAGTTGGGCAGTAAGGCTGTGCATGGGGCAGATTATATTACACGCGCCTGATATGGTACACTGCCACCGAAAGGATCAACTATGATTGAGTTAAATATTATCCAATTGGACGGAGCCAGTCTGACTTTCGATCAGGTTCAAGCCGTGGCCTATGGTCAGCCCAACACACCGCATGTGCAGATCGGAGCGGAGGCCGCCCAACGGGTCGCACGAGCGGCGGATGCGGTCCAGACTCTGCTTAAACGCGGAGTCATCGCTTATGGAATCACAACTGGTTTTGGTGCGTTCAAAGACCGCATCATCCCCCCCGATCAGGTGGAACGACTCCAGCACAATATTCTGGTGAGT
Organism: uncultured Chloroflexota bacterium; assembly: GCA_903914955.1. GTDB lineage: Bacteria > Chloroflexota > Anaerolineae > Anaerolineales > Villigracilaceae > Villigracilis. Next base: position 24,399 of record CAIWRB010000232.1, read on the forward strand.
CATGCAGTGGGCGTTGGCGATCCTTTTGATATTCCCACGACTCGCGCCATCATGCTCATTCGCGCCAACACACTTGCACGCGGACATTCAGGCATTCGCCCCTCCACTTTACAATTATTGATCGATATGCTGAATGCGGGCATTCATCCTGTGATCCCAGAAAAAGGTTCACTGGGAGCAAGCGGCGACCTCGCCCCCCTCGCGCACATGAGCCTGCCTATTATTGGTGAAGGCCTTGTGGAATATGAGGGTAATGTTTTATCTGGCAATGAGGCATTCAAACGCGCAGGGCTAGCTCCGATCAAACTGGCCGCAAAGGAAGGTCTGGCGCTAACAAATGGGACTTCCGTGATGACCGCGCTTGGCGTGCTGGAAACCCTGCGCGCCGAGCGTTACAGCCAGACCGCCGATATTGCCGGATGCCTGAGCCTCGAGGCCTTGAACGGGACTGACCTCGCCTTCGATGAGCGAATTCACAACCTGCGTCCCTATCCACGACAAAAGGAGTGTGCGGGATACTTGCGCAGTGTGCTAAAGGATAGTCAATTTACGCGCGAACATAGCTCGTTAAATGTTCAGGATGCATACACTTTGCGCTGTATTCCTCAGGTGCATGGCGCGGTGCGAGATGCAATTGCATACTCACGCTGGGTCTTCGAGATCGAATTGAATGCGGTCACGGACAATCCATTAATATTTATAGATGATACGACTGGCGAAATTTCCGTGCTGTCTGGCGGCAACTTCCACGGTGAGCCGCTGGCTATTGCGATGGATTACATGGCTTTTGCTGTAAGCGAATTAGGCAATATCTCCGAACGGCGTATCATGCGCTTGACGGATGAATGTTCCAACACTCACACATTACCCGCCTTTCTCACCCCTGACGGCGGGTTGAACTCTGGTTTTATGATCATGCAATACACCGCTGCCGCACTTGCCACCGAAAACAAGGTCCTTTCACATCCGGCCAGCGTGGATACGATCCCGACATCCGCAAACGTGGAGGATCATGTCAGCATGGGCGTGACTGCCGGCCTCAAGCTGCGGGATATACTAGGCAACGTGGAACGGATTCTCGCCATCGAGTTGATGTCTGCCGCCCAGGGAATTGACTTCCGCAGACAGGCCATCGGTGCTGAAAAACAGCTTGGACGGGGCACGCGTGGAGCATACACGCTAATGCGTAAGCATATTCCATTCATTGATGCGGACACAATTATGTCGGGATTCATTGAACAATCCCGCTTATTGGTTGCGAATGGAGAAATCGTTGAGAGCGTCGAACGCGCACTGGCTTCTCTTTAAATCAAATCTTCGGTTAGCTGATCGGATTCAGATATTAATGCCCGTGAATCTTGTCTAAAAATGGGCTCCGTGTGACCCATCCGCCTTGAAATATTTGATCCGTCCACTTTTATTAACCTTTCAAGGAAAAGCCTCATAACGAATTGCTCAAATTATCGCGTCTTTTGCGCTACAAATGAAAAGCTCTAGCATTGAGAAATTCATATTTAGAATTTCTGGTGCGTCATTCAATTCCATCTCTCCGGAATACCCTTTGTGGTATCATGTGTCGAACAGAGAAGGTCAGAAACTATGCAACCATACAATATACTAATTATTGAAGATGATACTATCGTCGCAAGAACAATTGAGCGCTGCCTGCGCGGGAACGAGTACCGCGTACAAGTAACGAATACTGGGGTGGCCGGGCTGCGGGCTGCCCGACGTAAACTACCAGACCTGGTGTTACTGGATGTGATGATGCCTGGAATGGACGGTTATACAGTGTGCAAGGAAATGAGGGAAGATGCGTTTCTTAAAGAAGTCCCCATTATTTTCTTAACAGCAAAAAACAAAGTCGAAGATAAAATCATCGGTTTAAGTGTAGGTGCGGACGATTATTTGGGAAAACCTTTTAATCTTGATGAGTTACTCCTGCGCGTAAAGGCAATTTTACGCCGAAGTGTACATTCCAATAAGCAGTCAGATCAAGCTGGATCAGTCACTTCCGGCACCGATCATAAAACCCACCCAACTACCCCGTCTGAAGTTGATCCAATTATTCGGATCGGCGAATATTCGCTAAATACACGCACGTATGTGTTTACCAGCCCAAAGAAGGGGAAATTCCGCCTAACGCCAGTCCAATATACTTTGCTATATCATTTAATGACACACCCCAATAAAATTTTCTCGCCTTCCCTACTCCTCGATGAAGTTTGGGATTACCCGTCTGACACCGGCAGCGCGGATTTGGTCCGGGTCCATATAAAAAATATTCGCGAAAGCATTGAAGAAGACCCCAAGAACCCGGTATTTATAAAAACAGTCCAGGGATATGGATACACCATTCAAACAGATGAATAGGGCGTCACTCTCTCGCGCATTTTGTAATCATGCAGAACAGCCTGACATGAACTTTTTCAAGCCGCTAATCAGCCGGAAGTAAAAACATATTACGCATAAATAATTGAGGCTCCATTGAACAGCAATTCGGAGCCGGTCTGCGATTAAGGGTATCCATCACCACTTGTTTGTTATTCTTACCAACGTCATTTATTCCTTGATCGCCATTTTTTCAAGGACACATAAAATAAAATTGTCCTGTTCCTACTTGTCGACAAAACCGGAAAACAAATATTGCAACACAACAAGATCAAAGACAATAAAACAACTCAATTTGAAATAATATACTAAATTTATTCGTGGAGAATTGCAATGCAAGAGATTTTATATGATTCAATTGAGCTCACGTTCCTAGAAACTTTAATCAATGAAGAGAACAGGCAGAGTGATCAAAACACGATACAACTGGATGCCATCAACAGTATCAGCGAATATGTCGAAGCTGACGAAGCCCTGTTTGTTCTGTTTGATTTTGAAAACCCCGATCTCGCAACAAAAAAACTGCTCGGCTCTGAACATTCCTGGAGATCAGAGAGTACTTTTTTAGTTAATAGCAGCAGCCTCTGCAGCGCAATGCCGGAGACGGTATCAACGATCGACTACACTAACCGGTCTGTTCTTGAACTTGACCCCGCCATTTTTGACGTCTTCACCAGGCCGATCAGGAACATAATTCTGACTCCCATAAGTATTGATAAAACCATTTTGGGCGCCATGATATTTACCAATCCTTTATTTAACTTTAATGATGAACGGCGGAGTAAATTTTTACAGATTATGGTTAAAGGATTGTCAAATGCGATATTTGCAGTGGAACATAATCGCCAATTGATAGTCAGCAAGGCGGACCTCGAGGCTAGTCAGTGGGAAATCCTGAATTCGCGTAATACGCTGCGAACTTTTTTTGACAATATCCCATCCTGTGTGTACATCGTAGACCATTCGTACACCATTCTGGCAATTAACAGCCGTCGCAGTGACCGCATCAATAAGGCACCGAATGAACTTGTCGGGGGAAAATGTTATGAAAGACTATTTGGAAGTTCCACGCCATGCGCTCTTTGCAGGGTTACAGAGGCATTTAACGGGGTACCCGCAGTTCGAAATTTAAGGGAATGGGGGCCGAAGGAAACATTCATACACTGGGAAATAACTACTATTCCAATTCGAGAGAATACCAACTTAATCAATCGAGCCATCGTCTTTGATGAAGACATCACTGAAAAGTGGGTGCTGGAAGCTGGCCTGATCCAATCAGAAAAAATGGCCTCCATCGGACAGCTGGCCGCCAACGTTGCGCATGAGATCAACAATCCGCTATCGGCAATTATTGCCAATGCTCAATTAATGATGCGCGACCTGCCCGAAGCCAGTGAAGATACGGTCGAGGCGCTTAAGTTGATAGAAACAGCCGGCATCCGCGCAGCAAAAATAGTGGGCGGGCTTCTGGAAAGCGCACGCAGGGAAAAACGTGAAGAATTCGAAGAGATCTCATTAAACGAAACCATTCAAAATGCGATTTCAATGGTTAACTTTGAGATCAAAAATCGTTCCATCACCATCCGGCTCGAATTAGACAACGATATGCCGAATATTTTTGCCCACAAAAATAAATTAATGGGGATTTGGATCAATTTGATAAACAACGCCCTGGGGGCGATAGAAACATCCACAGGAGTCATAACGATTTCAACCCGCTACGAAAAGAACGAATATCGCATTGCTTTTTCTGACAATGGAAAAGGTATTGCTCCGGAACACCAGGAGCAAATTTTCAAACCTTTCTTTACCACAAAAGGAGTCGGCAAAGGTACTGGTTTAGGTCTATATGTCAGCCTTCAGGTTATCAAGGAACACCATGGAGAAATGCACTTTGAGACGAAAGCAGACAAAGGCACGAAGTTTATTATCATCCTGCCCGACATCAAAAGGAATGAAGAATGATCTTAATGGTTCTTGTCATCTAAGAGATCGCGCTAGACGAAATCCGATGGAAGGCGAAAGATGGTCAGGCAAGACCCCCTCTCGGACTGCGCAACGAGCCAATTTGCGCGTGTAGTACCAGGCTCCGCCCCGTACCACATAGCGTCCTTTGGGTTTTACTTCCTCCCGATTCGTATTAGGGCGGTAGGGGTATGGCATGAACAGAGATTGTGTCCATTCCCAAACATTGCCAACCATATCTGCCGCACCATACACACTGTCACCACTGGGAGAATAAAAACCAACTGAAGTCGTCCCTTTCTTGGCACTTTCGGATGTGTTGCACCGCCAAGGGTCGAAGGTGTTTCCCCAGGGATAGATCCGTCCATCTTCTCCGCGGGCAGCTCGTTCCCATTCCGCTTCGGTGGGAAGCCTGTAATTCATTTCTGTTTTCGTGTTGTACCATTGGATGTAAGCCTCGACGTCAATTTTGGATACTCCGACCACGGGATGATCATCCGTCCCTTCGGGGAAGGTATACCCGGGCCAATTTCGGGGAATGCGGTGGCCCAGATCCCAGATAAAAGTGTAATATTCCGCGTTTGTTATAAGAAATTGAGAAATTTCAAAAGCAGGCAGGCTGACAAGATGCTGCGGTTGTTCGGCTATAAACAGATCATTATCCGACCATTCATAAGCCCAGTCTGATTCCTTTAACTGGAGCTGTTTGATATTTTCATCGCTGGTACCCATCAAGAAATTTCCAGCAGGGACGGCGATCAATACAGAGGGTTTGATCTTATGAGGAGTTCGGGGGGCGGTCTCCCATCCTTCAGCATTCATTTTCGAGTCTGTCATGCTACACCTTTTCCTATGATAGATTAATAATGGAAGCGTATATCTTAAGCACTTTATCAATATTTGCACTTACATCCTTGCTTATTGCAAATAGAAATGGATCCTTGGCCGCCTTTTTTTTATATACATCTAGTTGGTCCACAGTAATTAGAATGGCCGCTTCCCAATCGTTGGATGTGTTTTTCACCCATTGCCCATATTGTGACCATTCTTGAAAAGCCGGTTGTTCGCTGGCGATCCATGGGATTTTTGATATCATATATTCAAGCAACCTGCCCGAGCCCAGGCGAAGATCGAAATTTCCATAGGTTGGTACAAGTCCAATATCCAATTTAAGTAGAATACTTACCCACTCCTCAAAAAAGCGCGGAGTATAGATCTTCATTTGGGCCGGATCAATATCCAAGCTCACATCCGAATGATTTTCCAAACTGCATAATATTAACTTTACCTGTGGATGCTTCTGACAAACATTTTCCAACGCGGCAAGTAAACCGCTATTTTTTAAACCAGCATAATTCACATTACTCCCCAAACCGATCCATACTTCATTTTCAAGATTTTGGTTCAAACCAGGGTACTGGTATGTATTTATATAATCCGGCACCTGATAAACATCAGTTGTTTGCGACCAGTCGTCGGCCAGGCGGCCAGACGGAACAGTGGCCGCATCCACCATGCCAAGCCCCCACTTAAACTGATCCAATGGGATCGGGTCAATCAGGCTCCCGCTTCCAAGTGTGGGATCTTCCAAAGGCACTCCCTCAAACCAAAATGAATATTCCGGCATATCCTTCGTCAGAAAATTTACAGCCTGATCGAAATCGACGATCACCTTCTTGTCACGCGCTTTCCAATATTGAACAGCAGCAAGGATCGGACCGTATAAATAACGATAAATAACAAGAATATCCGATTCACTGCAGACCTTTTGTACATCCGCTGTATTTTGGATAAACAAATTCATATCCAGCGAATTCGCACGATGAAGACCTGTCCTATTAATCGCATCCACTAAATTACGGCACCTAAATTGAGCCCTGATTTGGTCAGCGAAATAACTTGAATAAATATATGTAACGATCACTGTATCACTCCGAGTTCAGAAAAACTACCGTTATTTTTTTGTATCAGTTACCTGGCGAATCACGTCCAGCCACAATCTTCCCAAATTATTCATTTCCCTGGATCTGGCGGCTTGTTTCCCCGCCTCTCCAAGGCTACGGCGGAATTCATCATCCATGATCAGATGTCTCAGGTTGAGATGCCATTCATCAAGCGACTCTGAGATTATTCCTCCCGCCTGCCAGCTGCGAAACGATGAAATTGGAGATGCGATCCAAGGAATTCCCTTTGCCCCCGCTTCAACCAATATCGTGTCGGGAAGCGAGGAGTTAAAAGGCAGGGTTCGCAACGGCACCAATAAGACATCGATCTGGCTGAGGAGATAAGGAAATTCTTCATGGGCTACAACAGGCAAATATTGACGCCGATTTTCCGGCAAATTCTCAAACAAACGATAAGCCTGCGGGTTACCAATAATAACGATCCGCGTATTGGAAAACTCACGGACGATCCGTATGATAAAACGGCGAATGAACAGCAGGTCTTCCAATTGACCGCTTGTACCCACCCAGCCAATATTAATGGTTTTGCGGGGATGCGAGCTTTTGTCCCAGAGTTTGTTCTGTTGAGACCAGCCATCCGGTATAACGCAGACGGTTTCGGATGAATTATGCAAGGACGCAACTTGTATCTCAGATGGAGCTGTGACGATGCTGGCCATTGAGACAGCCGAGGTATAGTCATCGCTTCTGGCTTGATTCCCCAAACCCTTGGAATTATATTCAGGATGAGAGACGGGCTGTTTCTCAAAATCTGTATCCAAATCCATGATGATTGGAACATCATCAACCGACAAAGCTGACATGCTTTCAAGAAGCATCGGATTTGTATGCGGATTACTAGTAATCACAACATCCGGCTTAGCGTCCCTGCCAGAAACATACTCGCCCTTTTCGGTAACGCGGCAGCCTAAAGATTCCAATGTCGATCTGAGCAACGTCATCCGATTCGACTTTTTCTCCAAGTCCGGTAAAAGCAAAAAGATGTCGCCAATAAATTGAAGCTGCGGCAAATCAACAACATTCTTCATGGGACTAGCTGATTCTTTTGACCCCAACTGATAATCAATATTAACCTGAAGGCTGCGCAAAGATTCTGCCAGGTCGGACCGTCCATCGACATGCGCCTGTCGAATATTTAATTCGATTAAAGCAGGCAGGAGTTCATCGATCTCATCCAAATATTTGGAAACCAATTCCGCCGGACTTTCACTATTAATGATCTTTTCAAGTAACAACGCGGCCCGCAGAATATCATTTTCATTAATTATTTGTGTTGTGCCAATCAAGCGTTGAAGTAATCGCGCCACGGCTGGAAGGTCAGTCGGGATAGGTTCTTCAAACCCAAGCGGGTCCTCAATCTCTTCAGCCAAGCCGATCTGGTGCTGAATGGTTTTATTTTCCAGATCCAGTTTTTGAGCCTGCAAATAAATATTTTTGGCGGTTTTTCCGTCACCACTTGCCAGATAAAAGTTACCAAGGGTTAGAAGGGTCTCAAGGTCATCCGGGTAATCCACAAGAATCTTGCTGAAAACATCCAGCGCATCAGCGAGACGATTTTCATTCAGATATGTTTTGCCTAAAATTTTCCTGACTTTTAATTCTGGTTGCATCAGTTTCACCAATTTAGCCCGTTGCCGTTCGAGTTCATGATCGTGAATTTTTAACCACAAACTTTTAATCACCTGTACAGACCCAACGAAAGAGCACCACCCAAAACAACTTTTCAAGCAATCAGGTAATGCGCAAACCGAATTGAAAATCCAAATCCAACCGCCTTAAATGCGGAATGATTGCCTGACCAGTTGCCCGTTATTTATGGTGATCGATCACAAGACCGTCATCCACGTTTTTCCGTCAACATTTTTGGGGCCTGTTTTTTCAAATAGTATAGTTTATTAATAAAAGATATCCTATAAAGCCCTTCTGAAAATCGCGTAAAGATGGGATAAAACAATTTATGCGCAAAATATATCGATTTTATGCGCCATTTACTTACAATTTCAGGCATCAACTATAAAATTGATGCACTATGATAAATAATCTCAGCCAAATTCCTTCCACCTATGGCATTTCAGAAATAAACGCTCAGCCAAAAACGGCGGAGTCATCGACGGCGGATATTCTCTCTTCTTTCAAAGAGATCCTGTCAGCTATGACGCTGACGAGCAACGAATCATCCACTGACCAACCAATCAGCTCTGGCATGAATGATATGATGGCGCCCTTGATGATGATCCTGCTCGAAAAGTTAGTGGCAGCACAGATGGAACAAGCGACGCCAACCAGCGCTCTTCAAAATGATATTTTATCCAATCAAGAACCGTCCGACCGCCCGGTGGGAGGGGTATTAACACAAAATTATCACCCGGGACATAACGGTCTGGATTTTGGCGTTGTTGTGGGCACACCGATCGAGTCCACCATGAGTGGCAAGGTTGTGCATGCAGGCTGGAATGACCAGGGCTATGGAAACCTGGTCATTGTAGAGAACGGATCCTATCGAACCTACTATGCACATCTCTCGAGTATCCCGGTATCTGTCGGAGATACCGTGTCCAAAGGAACCACGATTGGCCTATCAGGGAACACCGGAAATTCAACCGGCCCGCATCTTCATTATGAGATCCGCAAGGACAATGTACCCATCGATCCCACCTCAATGACTTTAGGCGCGTAGAGATGCGCCAATTAAATGTATTCAGCTGCTAAGCCACGAGAGACATGTTGATATCCAGTCCAGATTTAATCCAAGTATTAAGGCAAATCGCCAAAGACAAATCTGAGATCAAACTGTTGAATATCTATAAGGGATTGCCGATCTCTTATGATGCCAGCATTGATTCTGTGGACGATTCTGAGATTCAAATCCATGGTAATAAACATCAGCTCGCCTGTCTTTATTATCAGGGCGAATCCTACCTTCAATCTACAGGATTACCTTTTATCATTCGGTCTCAAGTCATCAGCATGAATCTGGCCAAGGAAAATGTAATATTTTCAAATTTTGAGGCGGTAAAAAATAATATCGGAAACAGAACAGAAATACGAGTGGAACCCGATGAACAACTGGTGGTTACCATCCAGTTTAATGGATCTGCGGCCGATATTTTTGCGCCCCTGACTAATATTTCAGCGGGCGGAGCCAGTGTCATTTTTGAAGCTTACATGTTCCCCACCAGGTTATGCCAGCCCGGAAATGACCTGACCATGACCATTTCACTCCCGGATTCTGCATCAAACAAATCAAAAAAACTTTCACAGAAACCGACGATCGATAACAGGAAATTAAACTCGTATTCCCGTACTAATTCGACCGAAGGACAGGATGGAAAAATCGTCATCACTGCCCGCGGAAAAGTTATCGCCGTGCAGCCTGAGTTTCAATTGAAACGTTACCGGGTAAGTGTTAAATTATATTTCAAAGATCTGAGCCGTATCGTGATCTTACAATACATATCACAACGCCAGTCAGAAATCATCCAGGATCTACGAATATTATCCGACGAGTTGTATAACCTCAAAAGATAGTGATCCATGAGTTTTTCCGGTCCCCTTCCAGTTTTACCGATCACCCCTACAGCTGGCCAGGATATCGGCCTTCGTGTTTTTCAGCGAGTCACAGCCCAGATCCTTTCGGTGGCTGGCACCACTGCCATCCTGTCGATCGATGGGCATCCCGTTGTTGCTCAACTCACATCCGCAGATCAAGCGGCTACCATGCTCTCCCAGCGCAGCGCTCAATTTATTGTTACACAATTAACCGATCAGGGGATCACGCTTAAGCTCGTAAAGAACGAGCAAGCTCAGCTCTCGCAACCCGGCAATGTTTTCAATGGTCCCGAACTGGCGACGCGCCTTCTCCAACAAAATAACATACCCGCGACGGCTAACACCTTAATGATGGCGCGATCCATCTTAAAACAGCATTTGCCAGTTACATCCGCTTTACTTAATGAACTGCTTGGCGCCCTTTCAGAATATGGCCCATGGGGCGAAGGCGAGGCGGAATTGGCGGCCGCCTTGAAAGCTGCCGGTCTTCCCGTAACTGCGGAAAGCCTTAAGCTGGCATCCCGTCAGGCGGTTCAGACAGGCAACAGCCTGTCTCAGCTGATCGCCATGCTTTCCCAATCGAACCGGCAGGAGCTGCCTGCTGAAATAATGAAGCAGATCAATCAGAATTTACAGATCCTGAACACAGTGGTTTTAAAAGGAGATGGAGATACTTCCCAATTGGCCGAACAGCTCAAGGCTTCAGTCGAGTTATTGGGCAGATCATTGGAAAACATATTATTGGAGCAATCCCAAAACCCCAATTCTATTCTTCCCGAAAAAAGCCTGACAAGCCTGGTGCGGTTACAACAAATGCTCGAACAGTTAGGGAAAAAAGAAAACGCACAGGCGGTTAAAGAATTTCTTACTGATATTCATCAAAGCCAGTTCATGAACGTTAAACCAGACCCAATTCCCGGGAGCGGTGTTTGGTCTGAGATCGGTTTTATGATCCAGAGCGCGCAACAAAAAGCGGATGAAAAGTTTTCATCCGCGCGCCTGCGAGTCGCACACGAAGCCAGAGCAGATTCAAATGGAATTAACCCAGCTTATACCCGTTTGGTCATTCAGGTGGATTTGAAACCCGGCGAAACGGTCGAAGTGGATCTTTCACTGGTCGGTAAACAGATCCGAAGTTCGGTGATCGCACCGGATCCGGAATGGTGTGATCAGGCTCAGAATGAATTAGCTTCGTTTGAAGCGGCACTTCAATCGCTTGGTTTTACACTTAAAGATATGCAGATCGGGATCGGGGAGCCACAGCCCGTGAATGGGATTACGATGGCCGCTGGAAGCACCAATTTGACGGCCGTAAATATCGAGGTCTGACATGAGCTCCAAACATCTTAAATTTACACGCCATATTGAAAATGAAGCCAGGCCTTTGATGGCAACCGCTCTGCGGTATGACCCTGAAAAAGGAGGTGCTCCAAGGGTGATCGCGAGTGGTCAACGAAAGGTTGCGGAACAAATACTGGCTGAAGCCAGAAAGCACAATATTTCGATCTTTGAAGACCCTGCGCTCACTGCCGCGTTATCCAGTGTTAACCTGGGTGAAGAAATACCCACTGAACTTTACCGGGTGGTGGCCGAAGTATTGGCCTACATTTACCGGGTCACCGATAATTATCACAAATGATCGGCGCTGGCCGATGTTTTGAACTTTGAACGAAACCCCCATTCCGGTTCAAATAATAATTCTGAACTTAAAAAAATAATCCGACGCTGAAAGCTGCGTCGGATTATTTTTTTCCTTATACTATACTAGCGTTTCAAATTGACCAACTCTTGCAGGATCTCATCTGAGGTGGTGATCACACGGGATGAAGCTTGAAAACCACGCTGAGCCAGGATCATATTGGTGAATTCCTGAGCCATGTCCACGTTTGAGGCTTCGAGATAGCTGGCGGCGATCGATCCGCGCCCACCGGTGGAGGCGGCGCCAATTTGAGCATCACCTGAGTTCAGTCCCGCCAGGAAGCTGGTATCTTCACCTTTCATTAAACCAGAAGGATTATTAAAGCGGGCGAGCGCCACCTGACCAACCTGCTCTGACATACCATTCGAATACATCAGGGAAATTATTCCGTCATTTGGAGAAATGTAAACATCTGTTACATTCCCGGCCGGCAGACCATCCTGGCTGGTGACAGTGGCGCTATTGGCAGATGCCAACTGTGTCAGCTTGGTAAAGTCGATTATCGGTTTAAGCACCGCTGAACCAGCCGAGCCCAGAATAGTAACTGGGGTGCCTGCACCGACAGTAGATCCCGTCACCTGGCCACCAGCATCAAAAGTAACTGTACCAGCGCCCGACGCACCGGTCGGGCTGGATGTGACCGCCCAGTTCCATGTATTCGTCGGAAGGACAGGTGCCGCAGAACTTCCACGAGTAAAAGTAATCGAAGCTGTTTGCAAGGCACCCAAAGAGTCGTAGACTCCCATGGAGATTACATTTGTACCTGCCGCAGCGGTTGTAGAACTCAGGTTTCCACCCAGAATAACATTTGCCGTAGCCTGAGCTAAAGTTTTATCAGTAACGATATTGATATCGTCCACCGGAAGATCAGTATCAATAACGCCAGAGGCCGCCATCCAACCTTGAGTTCGCAAACCAGAAGCGGAATTGACAAGGTTACCTTCCATATCGAGACTCATGGAACCTTCACGCGAATATCGGCGGTTTTGATTGCCGTAGATGAAAAAGCCGTCGCCTTGTACGCCCAAATCCATATTGCGACCGGTGCTTTGCAGTACGCCCTGGGTGAAGTTAGCGGAGATGTAGCCCAGATTCACACCGAGACCGATCTGAGTGGGGTTGACGCCGCCTTGAGTTGCAGTAGGAGCCGAGCCCGGGCTCATCATTTGAGAGAACTGGTCCTGAGAAAGTACGCGGCTGGCTTTAAAGCCCATCGTATTGGCGTTCGCGAGATTATTGGAAACGACATCGAGATATTTCTGTTGAAGATTTAAAGAACTAATTGCGGTAAACATAGAGCGAATCATTTTATTTTCTCCTATAGGTTGATCTTCAGGCTTCCTCCAGGAGGGCCAGCCTGTTGAATTTTGAAAAGGAATTATCCTTTTAGATCGATCGAAGACTTCTGGCTGTCATCAGCGGGATCGGCAAAGACGACACTGTCAATTTGGGTAAACACTCCTTCACCGCGCTGGTCCTTATCCAGTGCTGTGACAACTGTACGACTCTGGATATTCACAATGAAAGCCAGATCATCGACCATGACCAGCGAAGATTTTCCACCGCGTTTTTCAGCCTTATCAATAGCATTTGAAAGACGGCTTACATTTTCGCTGCTCATATTAATATCGCGGCTTTGTAAGCGGCTTTGCGCATGGTTGGAAAACCGAACGCCCTGAACGTTTTCAAGCGTCTGCAGGAAACTCGCCCCTTGTACCGTACTGACGGAGCTGGCTGGTTTTGCAGGTTGTGCACCGCCGCCATTTACCCGTCCAAGCTGAACATGAAATGGATCTGCCATATTTAATTTCCTTTTATCTCGAGGACATCACTCAGATCCACTCTTTCGTCGCCGATGAGAACTTGAGGGTTATCTTTATCGGCAATAACTCCGTCCACTACGCCTTCGAGAAGTTTTCCATCAGGACGGTTGACCTTGACCCTTTTACCGATCAAGCTTGCCAGATAAGTGGTCTGGTTCGAAACGGATACTTTATCCATTGAAGTATGGATATCCCGCAGCTCTTGAAGCGAATTAAGTTGAGAAAATTGACTCATCATCTCATTGTTGTCCATCGGCTCCAGTGGATTCTGATGAGTTAACTGCGCCATCAAGATCTGCATGAACTGGGCGGCATCAAGCGCGTTGCCGGCAGAACCGCTCGCTTTGGCGATACTGTCTGCAGGCAGCTGATTGAGGCTTGAAATACTGGTTACTTGCATTTGTTTTCTCCTTTTTTATTGAATTGATATTGCCATCGGTCAGATCAAATAGTCAATTTCGCTGGATGATCCGCCAATTCGTTGCGGGCGCTCCCTTTCCACAATTACCGATTCAGCCTGTTGAGCGCCGCGTTGAGAATATTGGCTGAAATGCGGGTCATGCTTTAAGAATCCTCCTTCCTGTTTGGGTTGATCGTACTGGCTAATATTTAAGCCTGTGAGGTTTACGCCAGCATCCTTCAATGACTGACGCAATTGGTTTATTTGAGTTTCAAGCAATTGCCCGGTCGCGGCTTGCTCTGCAAAAAAAGTCACACTGACGCCCTGCGTATTTTTGATCATCTGCACATCGATCGTGCCTAGATCCCTGGGATTCAACTGCAGGTGCATCGTTGTGTTTCCGCTTTTAATCCTAACCTTCATCTGACTTGTGACTTGCTGGATCACATCCGCGGCCAGGGCATTAGCTTTGGCGCTGGATAATTTCCCGGGCTCCTTGATGACAACTGTTTCTTTGGCTGCGCTGGTGGCGACGACCGTCGGGTCAATGTCTGCTTTGGCCTCTAGTTTTGTTTTCTCATCTACAGGCTGGATTTGACTGGCCTGCAACCCTTCCTGGGCAGCCATTGTTACAGAAGAAGCAGATTGAACAACCAGAGCCGGTTGTACAACAGTGCCCAAGCGGGTTTCTTTTATTGCCTTGTTAACATCCAATTGCATCTGACCTTGACTCTCATCAATATTCAAATTAGTTTCAGATGCGCGGGAACCAGTCGAGACGATCTTTTCGGCATCCGGGTTTGTTTGGATAAGAGTTTGCGTAACAGCTTTTTCACTATCACTACCAGAGAGAACAGTTATTAAAGGTGTTGAAGTTTCAACATCAGATTGTTTTATATTTTGGGCTGCTTGTTGCTGGTTTTCAGCAGAGGTCGTTCTACCTACAGCCTGCGATTCAACTGCTCCTGCTTGAACAGAAGAAGTCATCTTCACAGTTGAGCTTTGAATCTCAACCACAGGTTCAACAGCTACAGGTTGTGATTGAGCAGCGACCTTTTTATCTTCTGATCCAGCTTGAGCTGAAACAGGTTTTGGCACAGATGAAAATAATGCAG
>CAIWRB010000233.1 GCA_903914955.1 uncultured Chloroflexota bacterium
CGTAGAGAACAGGAGTCAGCCCGGAGCGGCGCGCACCCACGATATCCGCAAAATAATTGTCGCCAATGTACATCGTCTCTTGAGCAGATGTGCCGGCCAATTCCAATCCGCGTTCAAAGATGATCCTGTCAGGCTTATAGGAATTTACTTCTCCGCCCGCAAGCGAGAACTTGAAATAGCAGTCCATTTTTATTTTCTTTAATTCCTCTGAATAAGGTTCTTCCCGATTCGAGACCACGCCAAGCACATACTCTGATTTTTTCAAGAAATCCAAAAGTGGATATACATCTTGCGGCACATAAATTTCAGGTTTATAAAATTCATCCATGTATGTTGAAGTTTCAGCAGAGAGTTCGACGGCTTGGGTTGAGTGAATTCCGAGTGAGACTAAACGCCTCTTTGTAAAATTCTGCCAAAAGCCACTGAGGTTTCCATTAAATGTTTTTTCGTCTGCCTGAATTTCAAGCGAATTAGAAAAATAATGATGCGTCCAATGTTCGGAACGGATTCGATCTTCTTCCGAAATATGCAAACCGGTATTTCTAACATATTCCACAAAAACATCCCCAGCGTTGGGGATGTGATGACGAAGCGTGCCGTCAAGGTCAAATAAAATTGCTTTGATCTTCTTCATAGCTGATACGCTATCCTCCAATTTCACTCATGATTCGGTTCAAGGGGATGACCCCGTCGGCAAGGCCGTGTCCCCAGGGTTTTTCCCAAACGCCATCGAGAAGGAGTCTGCGTAATTCTTCCTGTGTTGCACCTGCGCGCATGGGCGTGAGCAGGTCGACTTCTTTTTCACGCAAAAGGCACAGACGTAATTTGCCATCCGCTGTAAGACGGGCGCGTGTACATGCTGAACAAAACGGATGTGTAACCGATGAAATAAACCCGACATCCCCTTTTGCACCTTGAATATGAAAGACCTGTGCTTCGCCATCCAATTTGCCGCCATTGGCGGGTTCCAGTTTGCCAAATTCAGATTCAATGCTTCCCTGAATTTGCGCCATCGTGATCACTTGATTGACCTGCACATCTGTTGCGCCTGCAAATGGCATCATCTCAATAAAGCGCATCTGCCACGGATGATCGATCGTGAGGGCGGCCAGATCAACGACATCTTCCTCGTTATAGCCTTTCACCACTACCGCGTTAAGTTTAACCGGAGTCAGCCCCGCTTTTTCAGCGGCGAGAACGCCTTCCCAGACCTCATCTATTTTCCCCCAGCGGGTGAGACGTTTGAATTTAGCCGGGTCCAGTGTATCAATGCTGATGTTGACGCGCTGCAAGCCGGCGTCTGCCAAAGGTTGAGCCAGCTTCTTGAGCAGCAGCCCGTTCGTCGTCATGGACACTGATCGGATACCTTCAGTGGCGGAAATCCCCCGAATAATATCCACGATATTGGCGCGGACTGTCGGCTCACCACCAGTCAAACGAATCTTGTCGAAGCCGAGGCTGGCAAAAAGACGCGTGAAGGCGAGTATCTCGTCATCCTGCATTAGATCTGCGTTGGGGCGAAAGGTCATATCCTCAGGCATGCAATAGATACAACGCAAATTGCAGTGATCGGTGAGGCTGATCCGCAGATAATGAATGTTTCTTCCAAAACGGTCAATTGCCATAGATTTTATGTATTATAACAACAATATAAGAACTCCATTACTACAATTGACGGTCAGTGTTACCCGTGCTATCATCGCCAATCATCTTTTTATATTATTTTTTTCAAAGGAGTTATTTATGAGTTTCGATTTTATTGTTCGAATTATTGGCATGATCGTTTTATCTGTCATTGGCGGTTACTGGGGATATGATATTTCCAGATCCATTCCAAACGAAATGATCGGCTACACTCTGGGATTTGCTCTGCTCGGCGCGCTGAGTGGATTGTTGTTTACGCCATACGTCACTACCCGCCCTGTACGCGCCCTTCGCTCTTTGCTTGGACGCCTGGCAGCTGAAAGCCTGTTCGCTGCACTGACGGGCTTGGTAGTCGGCCTTTTGATCGCCGCTTTGCTCGGGTTTCCTCTTTCGCTTTTACCAAAACCCTTTGGAGAGGTTCTTCCCTTTTTGGGTGTTTTAATTTTCTCTTACTTTGGTGTTTCGCTTTTTGTGATGCGCCAGGGCGATATTATGGGTTTGCTCAGCGCCCTAAGCGGGCGCAACGAGGGCGGTTCTTCCTCGGCTTGGACAAATCTCAATCGCAATATTCTGCTGGATACCAGTGTCATTATAGATGGACGGGTGGCGGATATTGCCAAAACTGGATTCTTGCCTGGCACGCTGCTCATTCCACGATTTGTGCTGAACGAACTTCAAAATATTGCAGATTCCCCTGACAGTATGCGCCGCCAGCGCGGACGCCGCGGAATGGAAGTGTTGGCTGAATTACAGAAACTTCCCAATATCCTCGTGCGCATCTCAGACATCAACGTGGATGGCGTCCGCGAAGTGGACGATAAACTGATCGTATTAGGCAAGCAACTTAAAAGTCCTGTGTTGACGAACGATTACAACCTCAACCGCATTGCTGAAATACAAGGCGTGACGGTACTCAACATCAACGAATTGGCGAATGCTGTTAAATCAGTTGTATTACCGGGCGAGGCTTTACGCATCAACATCATGCAGGAAGGCAAGGAACATAGCCAGGGCGTAGGTTACATGGAAGACGGCACGATGGTGGTTGTGGAAAATGGAAAGGATTACATCGGCGAATATATGGACGTGAACATCACCAAAGTCCTGCAAACCGCAGCTGGACGCATGATCTTTGGCCGCGTGGATGAAGACGCCGCCGCGAAGAAGAAGAAATAAGATCAGTAAAAAGCAAGAAGTAAAATAACAATAATCAGTGAACAGGGCGTACGAGTTGCGTCCTGTTTTGTTTTATAATCGCTCTCGCATCATAAGGTAGGTTAAAATAGGAATACCATCATTAAACCTTTGAACTTTTGAAACTTTTTATAAAAGAGAACCCATGCTAAAAGTCTATAACACGCTCGCCCGCAAGACAGAAGAATTTCAAACGCTCGAACCGAACCTCGTTAAAATGTATGTATGCGGGGTGACGGTCTACAACGACGCGCATGTCGGTCACGCCATGTCGGCGCTGGTCTTCGACATCATCCGCCGCTATCTTGAGTATCGCGGCTACACTGTCAAACACGTCATGAACTACACCGACGTGGACGATAAGATCATCAACCGCGCCAAACAGCTCAAAGAAGATCCGCTTAAACTCTCACAGCGTTATATCGAAGATTACGCAAAAGACCTCGCCAGCCTGAACGTGCTGCCCGCCACATCCAATCCGCAGGTCAGCAAGACCATGCCGCTCATCATCAAATTTATCGAAGGCCTCATCGAAAAGGGAAATGCCTACGCCGCGACCAATGGGGATGTCTATTTCAGCGTCACCAGCGATGCTGACTACGGACGTCTCTCAGGACGCAAACTAGACGACATGCAAGCCGGCTCACGCGTCGAAGTGGAGGAAGCCAAAACCCACCCAATGGATTTTGCTTTATGGAAAGCCGCCAAGGAAGGAGAAATTTCATGGGACAGTCCATGGGGCCATGGCCGCCCGGGCTGGCACATCGAATGCTCGGCCATGAACCTCGCTGAACTCGGCGAACAAATTGATATCCACGGCGGCGGCAATGACCTGATCTTTCCGCACCACGAAAACGAGATCGCGCAAAGCGAAAGTTACAGCGGAAAGGAATTCTCGCGCTATTGGGTGCACAACGGCATGTTGCAACTCGGCGGCGAAAAAATGTCCAAGTCGCTTGGCAACATTATTTCAATCAAGGAATTTTTATCCAATCGTGAAGCGGATGTAATGCGGATGCTCGTCTTGAACGGGACCTATCGCTCGCCACTGCTTTTCAATGACGAGACCCTGGACGCCGCGCAGAAAAATGTCGAACGTCTTAAATCAGCCCTGCGGCCTGCTTCTGCATCAGCCAGCGGACTCAACTCTGAATCAGTTTCGGCTGTCGCCTCCACCGCTGAATCAGCCAAAGCAAATTTCACCGAAGCCATGGACAATGACTTCAACACCGCGGGCGCCATCGCCGCGTTGTTCGAGCTCAGCAAGATCATCAACAATGCGCGTGATAGCGGCGCAAATGATCAACAGCTAAAATCTGCCCAAGGCATCTTCCGTGAACTAGCAACCGTGCTTGGCTTGAAACTCGAAGAGAAACAAGGCTCAGCTGACTCGGACGCCTTCATCAACCTGCTGATCGAAACCCGGGCGGAGGTGAGAAAGCAGAAGTTGTGGGCGCTCTCCGACCAGATCCGCGATAAGTTGAAGGAACTCAACGTGACCATCGAAGACAATAAAGATGGAACCACCTGGAGATGGGGATAAAATCAGTCTTATGCCTCTGACTTCGAGGTATACTTTCGCCAACCTGTAATAAGAGGAGAATATGATCATGAAAAGAGCTATCAGTATCAGTATTGGTTCATCCAAACGCGACAAGGCTGTTGAAGTCATTTTGCTTGGTGAAAAGATCAGCATCGAACGAATCGGGACAGACGGCGACATGGAAGCGGCCGCTTTAAAATATAAAGAACTCGATGGCACCGTAGATGCCTTCGGCGTAGGCGGCGCGGATCTCGGCGCCCTCGCTGATGGAAAATGGTATCCCTTATATTCAGTGGCGCCCATGGTACGCTATGTAAAAAAAACCCCGCTGGTTGATGGCGGCGGATTAAAGAACACCCTTGAAAATAAAGCTCCCGCATTTTTAGATAAAAAAATTGGAGATTACATCAACTCGCACGGTCGCAAAGTACTTGTCACCGTGGGAGTTGATCGCTGGGGACTGTCCCAGGCATTTGCAGACGCCGGTTACGAAACCGTCTTTGGCGACCTGATGTTTGGGCTGGATATTCCAATTGCCATTCATAAGATCAGCCAGCTAAAAACAGTGGCCGCACTGCTCATGCCAATCGCTGGAAGATTACCTTTCTCGTGGATCTATCCCACAGGCGAAAAACAGGAGAAGCGCACTCCAAAGTGGGGAAAACATTATGCGTGGGCAACCGTCATCGCTGGCGACTGTCATTACATCAAACGTTTTATGCCCGATGATCTAACGGGTAAAGTGATCGTTACCAATACCACCACTCCTGAAGATGTTGCTGAATTTAAAAAAGCGGGTGTGAAATATCTAATCACAACCACCCCCGTACTGGACGGACGTTCCTTTGGAACCAACATGATGGAAGCCGCGATCGTAGCCGTCTCTGGCAAGGGACGCGCTCTCACGTGGCCTGAATTAACTGAGATGCTGGATAAACTTGGCTTCGAACCGCAATTACAGGAGTTGAATTAACTATGGATGCGATCGTAACCGCCGGCGGAATTCCGCAGCCTGGTGAACCTTTATATTCATTTTCCAATGGCAGTTCCAAAGCCCTGATTGACGTCGCGGGTAAGCCGATGGTGCAGTGGGTACTGGATGCGTTGAGCAACTCCACCAAAGTGGATAATGTCATTTTGATCGGCGTTTCGCAAAAGAGCGGCCTGACCTGCGCAAAGCCCATCCACTACATCTCCAATCAGGGGCGCATGCTTGCGAACATTGTCGCGGGCGTCAATAAATCCATCGAGTTGAATAAGAAGAGCGAATATGTTCTGATAGTCTCTTCCGATATTCCCGCCATAAAAGGCGAAATGGTCGATTGGCTGGTGGAAACCACCATGCAAACCAAAGATGATCTTTACTACGGCGTTTGTCCGCGTGAAGTGATGGAAGCGCGTTACCCTGAATCGCACCGCACCTATACCAAACTGAAAGATATACAAGTATGTGGCGCAGACATGAACGTTATCCACGTCAGCATGGCAACTACTCATCTCGACACGTGGGAACAACTGATCGGCAACCGCAAGAGTCCCTTGCGCTCGGCGGCAGTCATTGGCTTTGATATTCTTTTCAGAATGTTCATACGCCAGATCGCTTTACAGGAATTGGTAGAAAAAGCATCAGCCAGGATCGGCATAAAAGGCAAAGCCATTTTATGGTCACAGGCTGAACCGTGCATGGATGTCGATAAACCACATCAATTGGAAATCATGCGGGAAGACCTCACTCGCCAAAAAAAGAAAACCTCCGCCGCAGAAAAAAGATTGAAGAATAAACTCGTCAAGGGAAAATGAATTTTCGTTCACTACTAGAACTTGACGCCCGGCTCTCCGACCAATTACGCGTGGCTGAAAAGCCGGGCTTTTTGCGCAACCTCGCCGCATTCCTCGCCCACTCCGGCGACTCATGGTTTTGGGCGGCCGCGATCATCACACTATGGTTCTTTAGCAACTCAACATGGAAACAATGGGCAGTGGTTGAATTCTTCGGCATGTTGGGTCTGGCCGGAGTTGTGCTGGCGATCAAATTTCTCGTCCGCAGGGAAAGACCTCAGGGAGAATGGGGCGGAATTTATCGCAACACCGATCCGCATTCGTTTCCATCAGGACACGCCGCCCGCGCATTTTTGATCGCTATCGTTGGGACGGCTCTTGCTCCGCCCTGGCTTGCTGCTGCTCTTTGGGTTTGGGCGCCGCTGGTATCTCTGGCGCGCGTGGCAATGGGCGTTCATTATCTTTCAGACATTATCGCCGGCGGATTTTTGGGAAGCATGGTCGGATTGATCGGCCTGCAAATATATCCGCCGATGATCAACTGGCTGGTTTCCTTGATCGGCTTTCCGCTTTGGTAGAAATCAAACAGGTCAGGCTTGGAGCCTGACCTGTTTTTTATATTGAGGAAATTCAATGAAAGCATACACATTTCGACTCAAGCCCGGGCAGGATTTATTTGACTCTATCGAAGCATTTGTCGCGGACAAAAAAATCGAAGCAGGCTGCATACTTTCCTCGGTGGGAAGCTTGACGCACGCGACCCTCCGCCTCGCGAACCGTGATACCTGCAACGAATACGAAGGTCACTTTGAGATCGTGTCCATGACAGGCACAGTTTCAACAAATGGCTCACATATCCATGTTTCAATTTCAGCTGGTGATGGCCTCACCATTGGGGGGCACCTCGTTTCGGGATGCAAAATCTATACCACGGCAGAAATTGTCATAGCCGAGTTTGATGATGTTATATATCAACGCGAGGTACTAGAAAATGATTCGGGGTATGAAGAGTTGGTGATTTATAAAAAATAATCAGAGCGCGGAATTATGTCCGTATTCCAAGTCATTTTCTCAAGATGTTCAAAAATTCTTCCTGATTTCTTACAGTCTCTTTAAATCCCAATTTTTTTCCCAGCCTGGTCAACTGAGGCGGGTCAACAAACGTCTGCGCTAGAACTTCTTCCTGTCCAAATATATTGGCGGCCACGCCATCCAATAATATCCGTCCTTCAGACAAAGCGATCACCCGCTCAAAATTTTCGGCGCAGAAATCAATATCATGAGTAATGGTGACAACTGTTTTTCCTTCCCGCCGCAACTCAGCAATGACATGTGCGATGCGCGCAATACTTAACGCATCCTGTCCAGTTGTAGGTTCATCGAAAATTACGATGGGCGTATCCATAGAAATGACAGACGCCAGCGCAACCATCTTACGCCATGTAGGGGAAAGATCATACGGATTGGTTTCGGTCTTGTCACTTAACTCAGTCAGCGTTAGCGCGCGCTTGACCAACTCATCCGTTTTGTCTTTTGAATAGCCCAAATTGCGCGGACCAAATTTAACCTCTGTGCCAACATCTTTTGAAAATAATTGCTCATCAGGATTTTGGAAGACATAACCAACTCTTGATGCGAGTTTCGCCACTGAAGTTATTTTTGTGTCCCAATCTCCGATCAAAATCGACCCGGCAGTGGGCTGCAACAATCCGTTAAAATGTCTCACGAGCGTCGTCTTGCCCGCGCCGTTCTGCCCGACGATGGCGACCTGCTCGCCAGATTCTATGATGAGTGAAATTCCCTGCAATGCTTCCAATCCTGTGGGATAGATGAAACGAAGATCATTAATTTCGATTTTCATTTCTTGAATCCTTCCACGGCTTCATCCAATGTCACTGGTAATTTTTCCTTCTTCCACAATCCTTGCTTCTTCGCCTCCCGCGCAGTGGACGTATAGCGCGAAACCCCAAATCCATTTTCAACCAAAAGCTCTGAGGTCAATACTTCATTGGGTTTGCCTTCCATCAAAACCTGCCCGTCTTTCAATGCGACGACTCGATCTGCGAAATTCGCTATCCATTCCATTTTGTGTTCGACCATTACAACGGTCATACCGCCCTCCGCCATTTTGCGGATCACACCGAAGACTTCACGTGTGCCGATAGGATCCATTTGCGAGGTCGGCTCGTCGAGCACGAGCAACTTGGGGCGCATGACCAGGATCGAGGTCAAAGCGACACGTTGTTGTTGTCCGCCAGATAATGAATAAGGGGAACGATCCGCCAGATTGCTGATGTCGGTCAACTTCATCGCTTCTTCCACGCGTGGTTTCATCTCGTCGCGCGGCACGCCTGTATTTTCCAATCCAAAAGCGATCTCTTCAAAGACCGTATATTTTGCGCCAGAAATTTGATTGAACGGGTTTTGAAACGCGAGACCAACATTTAAAACCCATTTATCCAGAGTGGATTTGCTTGAGTCTATGCCAGCCACTTCAACTGTACCGCTGATCTCCCCTTTGAAAAAATGCGGTACAAATCCCGCGAGCGTATAACACAGCGTGGATTTACCCGCACCGTTTGGGCCAACAATCGCAACGAACTCACCCTCATTTACTTGCAAATTGATATTTTGCAAAGCGGGCGTTTTTGTGAGCGGATATTTATATGTGACGTTATTTAGGTTTATGAAAGCCATAGTTTCAACACGATCGAAATGATAACAAAAATAACCAGACCCCAACGGATAAACTTGTCGGAGCTTCGGTCTGAAATTTCATAAAGTGATGTTTTCGCTTTTTTGGATGTGAAGCCGCGCGCTTCGATAGCGATGGCGCGCTCCTCTACTTCAACAAGAGAGCCAAAAACCAAAGGACTGACGAGCGGTACAACGGAACCAATTCGCTTGAAAAATGTACTTTCAGTATCCAATCCGCGTGACCGTTGGGCGGCAATAATGGTTTGGGCTTTTGCCTGCATTTGCGGCAGAATTTGTAAAGTTGAAATAATGACGTAGGCAAACTGCGGGGGCAATCCGCGGCGGGTGAGATCAGACATTAATTCACTCGGATGCGTGGTCAGCAAAAACAAGGTAAAGGCAGAGATCATCACTGTAATTCTTGTAGCGATACGAAACGCGAACAAAAGACTTTCCTGGGTTATATCCAGAAACCAAAAGTTAAAAATAACAGTTTGCCCGATGGGTTGGAAGAACGCCTGCATAAAGAAAATAAACCCCGCCGCAGGGAGGATCAGACGGAGCGCGCTTGTAAAATATTCAGTCGCAACCTTACCAATAAAAACAAGCGGCACAATAACCACAAGTAATAAAACATGCGAAGTCCAATACCATGGACTAAATATTGAGACCAGAATAATACCTAAGGCCAAAACGATTTTGGTTAATGGATTAAGAGGATGGAGAGCGCTGTCGCGTTTAACGAAGAAAGAAAGACGTTCATGCATAAAAATTCCTGCTTACCTGCCTGATTTGAGTGCTTTGAATTATAAACTAAAAAAAATCAGGCCTCGGGAAGAAGCCTGATTTTTACTAAAGAGCTGCGATATATTAGCCTGCGAGCATGTTGCGGACTACGAAACCCAACGCAACAACAACCACAACAACTACCAGCGCGATAATTATTTGAGTAGTATTGTTACCACTTTCCACTTCCGCATTCTCGGGCCGCGGGAAGCGGGCAACCAGACGCTTGGAAAGACCTTGTACGATGACGAAGGCAAGCATGGCGGTAGTGATCTTATCCACTGGTTCAACAAGAAAACCAGTGCTCAATACAGCCGATAGAACGCCCTGACCAGTCTGCAGCAAATAGGCGGTAATGAAAGAAGATCCGCTGGCTGTAATGCCGCCGTAAAGATAAACAGAAATCGGAGTTGAGACAATCGCGGCGGTTAGTGCGATCAGGAAACCCGACAATATTACTTTCCACCAGTTCTTGAATAAACCTGCATTGGCGCATAAACCTGCCACCAGCCCAATGAAAAACGCCACAGGCCACCAGGGCAGAGAATCTGGATTAAACAGACCCCAGATAGTATTTGAGAGTGCGCCGGTCAACGCGCCTGCCCATGGACCAGCAACAATACCCACGAGCACTGTCCCGATCGAGTCTAGGAAAACAGGTAATTTCAACAAAACAACGATTTGCCCTATTGCAATATTGATGGCAATCGCCACAGGGATGAGCACCCACGTCATGGTCGTGAAATCTTTTTTGATCTTTTCGAACATATCTTCCTCCGAATAAAATATAGGTTGAATGACTTAAAAATTAGAACACTTTGAAATCTCAAAAGTCACGCAAAAGACAGCGTAAATTTTTCCATTCTTTCCAGAAATAATTCCATAAAATCGCGCGGTCTCACACCGAGCGCCACTTTCATATTCGCTGGCTTTTTGGTCATGTTATAAAAATCCGCGAAGACGTTGCCCATGGAAACACCGCCTGAAAGATCAACATCCACATACAATTCCTGATAATCGCATAGTTCAGGCATGAAGGTCAAGGCCAGAGTCAGCGGATCATTGATCACACAGCCGTCAATTTTTTGGTATTCGTCGTGGAATTCCATGTAAAAGCGGGTCGCGTCCGAGATGAATTTTGTGATCGGCGAATCAATTTTCAACAACCTGTTCAGGTCATCCTTCAAAAAAATACATTGATACGTCACATCCAACGGAGTGAGCGTGATCGGCATGCCCGAATGAAAAACAATATGCGCGGCGTGCGGGTCAACATAAGTATTGAATTCCGCCAGCGGTGTGGTGTTGCCTTCATGTCTGATCGCGCCGCCCATGATAAATACCTCTTTAACATTTTCCACAATGCGCGGCTCCTGCCGAATTGCCATTGCGACATTTGTCAGCGGACCGATGCAGACCAACGTGATTTCCTTTGGCGCGGACATGATCTTCTCGATCAGAAAATCGCTTCCTTTTTGCAACTGAGGCTTGATCTGTGGTGCTGATAATTTTGCATACCCGATTCCCTGTGCTCCATGAGTCTCAGGCGCAAGCAGAGATGGCTGAACAAGCGGCAAGTCGCAGCCTTTATAAACAGAGATGTGGCTCGCCTTCGCCAATTCCAAAACGGATAGCGCGTTGATCGTTCCCTGCTCAGTGGACGAATTCCCATGCACCACGCTCAATCCTTCCAGCTGAATCTCAGGAGATGCCAAAGCGAGGAGAATTGCCAGAGAATCGTCGATGCCGGGATCGGTGTCCAGAATAATGTGTTTGGTCATGTTGAATCCTGTATGGAACGACTCAAAGTTTCCATTCGCTCAATAAATAATTCGATGAAATCGCGTCCGCGCACATCCAACGCCACTTTCATATTGGCGGGCTTTTGGGAAATTTTCAGAAAATCGGCAAATGTGTTTCCGTTGGAAACGCCGCCTGAAATATCCACATCCACATGGTGTTCTTCATAAGTAAAAATTTCGGGCGCGATGATGGCTGCCAGCGTAAGCGGATCGTGCAGGGCGCAGCCATCAAAACCTTCGTACTTTATATAAAATTCCATGTACGTCGCAGTCGCGTCGCGGACAAAACGCGCAATGGGCGAGTCGATCCTGTTTAGGCGTTCAACGTCCGCAACGGTCAGCAAACATTTGTAGGTCGCATCCAACGGAATCAAGGTGATGGGAATTCCCGAATGAAAAACAATATGCGCGGCATGCGGGTCGGCGTGGATGTTGAACTCAGCCAGCGGAGTGACATTGCCGCCCTGTTTTATTGCGCCACCCATGATGACAAGTTCCTTCAATGCCAGTGTGATGCGAGGCTCTTTGCGAATTGCCAGCGCAAGGTTGGTCATCGGACCGATGGTGAAGAGGGTGATTTCCTGCGGTTCTGCCAAAATACGCTCGATCAAATAATCAATGGCATGTTGCTCAACCGGTTGAGACTTCGGCTCTGGCAAAACTGCCTTGCCAACTCCGCTTGTGCCGTGGACGACTTCGCCCGATTTCCCGGGCGAACTGACAAGTGGTAACGAGCATCCGCGTGCAACAGGAATATGACTCGCGTGGGCGAGTTCCAAAACAGCCAGCGCGTTGCGAGTGGTTTTATCTATGCCAATGTTGCCGCAGACAGTGGTTAACGCTTCGAGTTGAATCTCTGGCGAAGCGAGCGCTAGCAGGAATGTCAGGGCGTCATCCACACCAGGATCGGTATCTATAATGATTCTTTTAGGTGTCATATTTTCCTATAGAGAAGCGCTGCTCTCACGTTGGGCGGCGGAACCCCGCTCTTACGAAATGAATTTTTCCAGTTTTTCTTTTGTCGGCAATGATGGCTGTGCGCCAAATTTTGTTGCTGCCAGCGCGCCGCAGGCATTGGCATATTTCACGGCTTCCATGTTTTCAACACCGCGCAATAAAGCAGATGCGAATCCGCCGATAAACGCATCGCCTGCAGCGGTGGTGTCGATCACGTTTATTTTATATGGTTCCACATATGCCACTTGATTGCTTGAAACAAACAATGCGCCCCGATCGCCGAGCGTCACTATCACATTTTTCGCGCCCTGATCTATCATAACCTTCGCGGCTTGTTCAGCGGATGAAATATCAATTACAGGAACACCACTTAATAGATCGAGTTCTGTTTCATTGGGAATAATATAATCTGTATTAGACAATAATTCAGCGGGCAATTCGCTTGCTGGCGCGGGGTTTAGGATAACGGTCATGCCTTTTTGCCTTCCCCATTGCGCGGCATGGATGACGATCTCCAGCGGAATCTCAAGTTGTAAGAGTAAAATTTTTGCGTCAAGTTTGAATGCCTCAATATCCTTCGCGGATACTTTCCCATTCGCGCCTGATGACAGAACAATGCTGTTCTGTCCGTTTGATTCAACGATGATAGTTGCTGTTCCCGTCGACGATTCGTCAACGCGGACATGCGAAGTGTCTACATTATTTGAGTTTAGACTATCCAGTAGAAATGAACCAAAACCATCTTTCCCCACACAACCGATCATAGCCACACGTGCGCCCTGCCTTGCCGCGGCGACGGCTTGATTGGCTCCCTTGCCACCGGGGATGATCTGCAGATCATCTCCGCTGATGGTTTCACCGGGCAACGGGAAATGCTTAACACGCACAACAAGGTCTGCATTGAGCGAACCGATAACGAGAACATCGTACTTTAGTATGTCGGGCATGAAGGTTATTTTACTTTAAGAAAATTTTTTTCTTGGCGTCACTACGCCACCGCTCACATCCCAAATCTCTGCCTGTTCAACGAATTCGGGTGTGAACATATTCAAATCTGTTGTGGTGAATAAAACCTGTTCGCTTTTACCAACATATTTCAACAGGTCGGTGCGGCGGTTGCCATCCAACTCAGCCATCACTTCATCGAGCAGGATCACCGGCCATTCGCCTGTGCGTTCCTGCATCCATTCCACTTCGGCGAGTTTAAGCGCAAGAAGCGTCGTGCGCATTTGTCCGCGCGAACCATAATCGCTGACATCTGCCTTGTTGATGACGAATCGCAGGTCGTCACGGTGCGGGCCGATCGTCGTCACTCCGCGCGCGATCTCTTCGCTTCGTAAAGTTTTCAATCGTGCCAGAAATCCTTTTTGAATTTCATCGAATTCCAAATTGGAGCGGTCGATCTTTGTGTCCAACTTTAAGCCCAATTGCATCTCAGGTTTCAATGGATCGTAAGATGGCTCATAGGCGAGCCGCAGAACTTCGGTTCCGCGGGACAGCTCGTGATGAATGCGGGATGCGAAGCGTTCGATTTCCTGAACAGCCTGGATGCGCCACAAAATGATCTGCGCACCGAGCGCTACCAGCCCATCATCCCACACTTGAAGTTGGTTCGTATCTCCTCCACGCTCGCTCAGCACTTTGAGAAGTGCGTTGCGCTGTGTGAGTGCCTGATTATATTCACTCAGCACACGGGCGTAAGCAGGGACGGTTTGCGCCAGCGCGAGGTTGAGATAACGGCGGCGTTCGTCGGGTCCGCCTTCGATGATCTGCGACATTTGCGGCACAAAAATGACCGCGTTGAAATGTCCCATTACATCACTGACTTGTTTCTTTGCGCCATTTAATAAAACTTCCTTGCGCAGGCGCTGCCCGTTGACTCCGCTGGGCTCAAGGATCAGACGCGCTTCAATGCGCTGTTTTGTTTTGCCGCGTTGATAGTCTGCCACAAGACGCGTGACAGCCAGCGGATTCTTCGCCTCATGAAAATTAACGATCTGCCGATCGACGTGCGTTTGAAGTGATGTGAATGCCGCGAGAAAATAAATGGCTTCGAGTACGCTGGTTTTGCCTTGCGCGTTACTCCCAACCAGCAAAACAACCCGCCGTGGAAGTACAATATCCAGGCGGGAGAGACTGCGAAAGTTGGTGAGTGATAAATGTTTTAAGTACATGGTTGAAGGTCGAAAGCCGTATAACCTTAGACCTTTGAGAATGGTTTACAGCTCGTGTTCTTCCTCATTCTGGAATTTCCATAGGCGTACAGCCAGGTCAGTGAATAACACGCCGTTGAGATGATCTATTTCATGCTGAAAGATGCGCGCCATCCAACCGCCCACTTTGAGTTTTTGTGGTTTGCCAAAACGATTCAAGCCTTTGACCTGTATGGCTTCAAATCTTTCCACTTCGCCTTGTATGCCGGGGATCGAAAGACAGCCTTCCACTCCTATTACTTTTTCTTCCGAAGTCTTTGTGATCTCCGGATTGATCATCACATAAAGTTTCTTCGGTTTCTCTGGTTTCTCTTCGATGCCATCCTCTTCTTCCTCTTTCGAATACTCAACAACGATCAGTTGCTCAGAGATATTGACCTGCGGCGCGGCAAGTCCCACGCCTGGCGCGTCACGCATGGTTTCGATCATGTCATCGATCAAGGTTTGTAGTTTTTTATCAAATTTAGTGACCGGTTTTGCCTTGCGCCGCAACACGGGTTCAGGTACTGTGACGATATGTCTTAATGCCATACTTTTTTCCTCTTTAGTAATTATTTGTAAATTGGATGGTTGAACGCATAATTTAAAAATCTCCAGAATTCTGATCCCCACCATGATCGTGCCCAAAATCGTTCATCTGCCCATCTAGCAGACCAGGATTCTTCATATCATTATCATCAGGCACACTGACAGGCGCATCGAATTCGGACACGTTTTGATGATAAGCCGCCAGCCATACAGCCATACGTTCGCGTTCCACATTGGCAGTGTCTTCATTCTTTTTTGCAATGCGCGCCATGCGTCGACGATTAATATCCGCTTGAACACCGGCCGGGTCGAGTACATCCTGAAATTCGAGTTTCGTTCCGCCTACTGTAATGTATACAGTGCCATAGTTCAACAAATATCCTGCCAGGCCGATCCGTTGATATTCCGTACTAAGGATATTTTCGATCTGTGCCGAGCGGCGTTCCTCGGTTCCAAGGGGTGTTTTATCAAGATCGATAATTTCCTCGGGTGTGACCATGAAGATATCATTATTCCAATCAAGATATTCCCATACCAGCCAGCCAATCAGGGGGAGTGTGACAAACAGCAGAAAAACAACGATCGTATCCGGGCGAGGAACACCAGCCGCGTTGGGTCGAATAAAAGTCAGGTTTGGCGTCTTCGCGAGATACCATCCGCGAATGATGATCAATACATTTACGATCAGGAAATAGAACAAAGGTTGACCTACTTGTTGCAAGAGCACAAACCAATGTTTACGATATGTGACCGTACCTCCATCTTCGACACGCAGTTTGAACAGATTTGATAACACGATTCGAAGGATGGATTTCTTCTGGACTTCTTTATCTTCCATCGAAATAGGAGGCAGTTCATTCTGCGGAACGGCATGGGCGGTCAATCCAAGTTTTGAGCGCAAGGCATTCTTCATCGCCATTTTTTGTGCCTGAGTTCCCACCACTTTGGTGCGTTCCCAATATTCGCGGATCATATCTGCGGCCTGAACGGGGTGGTCTATATAATCAAAAAGGATACTACCGACGAAAGTCCGCACGGTCACATTGCCATATTCAAGGATGCGGCCAATTGCATCCGTCTCCAAATTGACCGCCAGAATCGTCGAAAGTGGCACTTCCTGCCTGCTATCATAAATACCAATCACACGCTCCACCCAAACCACGCGTTGATTAGTCACTATATAATAATCGTTGCTCCAGTCAATCGCACGCCAGATCGCCCACAAAAGATCTGCAAATAAAATCAACCCGCCAACTACGTACGGAGTTGTAGCTCCAGAGGTAAACGACCATAGAAACAACAGGATCGGAATAAATATCACAAACAGCGGCGCCATCAGCGTTTGATACAGACGGATCTTATGTCTGCGAGCCAGAAAATAAATAACTTCTTTTG
Source organism: uncultured Chloroflexota bacterium (assembly GCA_903914955.1). GTDB lineage: Bacteria > Chloroflexota > Anaerolineae > Anaerolineales > Villigracilaceae > Villigracilis. The sequence continues at coordinate 16,539 of CAIWRB010000233.1, forward strand.
GGCCAAGCCATTTGAAGCGCAGAGCACGTGCCAGTTTGCGGCTCTTGATCGCCACCAAAAAATTCGGCCTTATTTTTTCATTTTGCGTCAGCAGTTTATCAAATTCATCCCGCGAAAGGAAGAGTAAGATTGAATCTTCCATAGTCGTGAGCGTGGCGGAGCGATCCCGTTTCTCGAACAACGCTTCTTCACCGAAATAATCTCCTGCTGAAAGAACAGCCAGAAAATCAGCTCCGCGCTCACGCGGACGGGTTACTTTTACCTTCCCCTTAAAAATCAAATAAAACCCATCAGGCTTTGCGCCGCGCACGAAGATCACCTCATCCGCAAGCAGCGCACGTTCTTCCAAATTGACAGCAATCGCGGCAAGCTGGTCATCTTTCAGGCCGCCGAAAAGATGGATCTTATTAAGGAAGAAAACACGATCTTTCAGTTCTATCACAGTTTTATTCTATCAAACTTCACGCACAATCGTACAACCATAAGCAGGCGATTCTGTCAGCGCCGGCAAATGCCCTTCAAGCAATGCCTCAACCGCTTCGCCTAGAAAAAAGCGGGATGGAATTCGTTGACGAAATGTAACATCATCCACCGCGCCGCGATAACGCAGAATTCCATCCCGATCGATCACGTACACATGTGGAGTGGTCTGCGCCTCATACAGATCTGCGACAAAACAAAGCGCATCCAGCATGACCATTGGCAGGCTTCGTGCGTTAGCAGCATTTCTCAACGCCTCAACATTCTCGCTTCGATTTGCCGCAATAGTCAGCATCACTACATCGTTAGGCCACTGCACAAACATAGACATGATGGCCTTATCCGCGCGCTCTGAATACGGACATTCACACGACCAAAAATTTATGATGACGATTTTCCCGCGATAATCGCTTAAACGATGGAACTTGCCTTCAAGATCGGGCAGTTCAAAGTCAGGCGCGGGGTGGTTGATTTCCATGATGTTTTCACGTTTGAATGTTGTAATGTTTAAACGATCTCAATGCCCGCGAGTTTTTCGATGACACCCACCACCGCGGAGTTATCCAATTCACCCATGCCCATATCTATCATTTGCTGAAATAATTTTGTATTCTCAATTGTCCCTGAGATCGGCACATCATATTCCTTGGCCGTTTCCAAAACAATATTCATATCTTTCAATTGCATATAAGATTTGAATCCAGGACTGCGGTTACCGTCGAACAAACGCGGGGTCTTGATATCGAGAGCCCAGCATTGCGCTGCACCGGCTTTGATCGCATCCACAACCTTGCGCGGGTCCACGCCGGCCTTCTTCGAGAAGACTAGCAGTTCTCCCATCGCCACCATCTGCGCGGCGACCATGATCTGATTCGCGGCTTTGGCAACCTGCCCCGCACCCGCATCGCCTACATGCGTTATCGTTTTTCCCATTGCCTGTAATACGGGCATGGCTTTTTCCAGCGCATCCGCATCGCCGCCGATCATGATCGTAAGCGTTCCATTCTTAGCGCCGATATCACCACCTGAGACGGGCGCGTCCAAAGAGAATACGCCTTTCTCTTTTAACTTCTCGGCGATCATTCTTGCTGATGCTGGCTTGATGGTGGAATTATCGATCACAATTAATCCCGCGCGCGCGCCTTCGATGATCCCATTTTCAGCGAATATAACTTTTTCCACATCCGGTGAATCAGGCAAGTTGGTAAAGATAATATCCACTTGTAAGGCAACTTCTTTGGGAGAGAATGCCTGAATCGCGCCTTCACTAACCAATTCATCCACTGATGCGCGGGAACGGTTATGCACCACAACGGGAAAACCTGATTTGAGAATATTGCGGGCGATCGACTTGCCCATTAATCCGAGACCGATATAACCGACTTTAAGCATAAGGTGACTCCTAATCACTTGTTTAGTTCTGCGTACACACTTTCAGGAATGTCTGAAATCTTATAAATCCGAACATATTCCAATCCGCTGATGTAAATGATCTTTTCTGGTGAAAGGTTCTGGAAAGCGTGCAGAAGATCAACAGATTCGGGCAGGTTTTTTTGCACAGCCGTGTATAAGACCAGATAATCGGAACTCTGCATTTCGCTGGTAATTTCCGCAAAGTTTTTATCAATTAAATGTATCCGCTTGAACACCAGGGTTTCCCCGGGGAAAAAATAGGAAAACGTGCCCATGCCATTATAAACATATGCGCGAATCTCCTGCACATTCGGCTTCTGAGCCAGATAATCTGCCGCTTCTGCCATTCCTTCCCCATAGCCGTAGACAGTCGGCTTGCTGAGAAGAAAGTTTTTGTAAGTGAAATAATATGGATAATATGGAAGAGAACTCGCCAGCTGAAGTGCTGCCACAATAAAAATAAGAATCAAGTTGATATAAATCCGTCCTAATACAATCCAGCGTTTTTGAGTCCACACCAAAAAATAACCCCAGCCTATTCCAGCGACAACATCGAGGGCGACAAAACTGCTTAGAATATAATGCAGGCCGTTGCGGCCCTGCGCGACAGCAAATAACAAAATAAAAAGAGCTGCGATCAAAACCAGGTATGCAATAGTCGAGCGTACTGGCGCAGACAATATATCTCTATCTTTTGAAAACGCGATAAACAGGGCAAGGAGCAATCCAAGCCATGAGATCAAAGTTGATGAAACCCGCCATCCCCTTAGGTAGGGGATGACACTTGAGAGACTTAGAACAAGATTGAAGCTTGAAGGTTTAAGCTCCCTGGTGACATCAAGCCGTGCACCTTGAAAAGCATAACTAAAAGCATTGCCAAACACTCCATAGAGCATTTCCCCAGGCGCCACCCACATACCCGGCCATAGTACGACGTATACAATTGCCGCAGCCGCCAGCCATCCCGCAAAAGTTTTTAAAGCAACCCAGATTTTTAAAGTCAGCGGTCTTTCATCCTGTTTGAATAATCCGATAAAAAGCATTAACCCGACAGCGCCAATAACAACAATCGATGATGATTTGGTTAATTGAGCAAGCCCAAATGCCGCCCCAGATATGAGCAGATATATCAGTTTGCGTTCTTTATTTAGATATACCTGCATCCCCAACAACGAAACAAGCACGAACATCGCCAGCATGCCTTCGTGATTAAGGAGGCGCGAATGTCCAAGAAAAAATGGGGCGTTCATTGCCAGTGCAATAGCAAGAAATGCCGGCTTGCGATCAATGAGCATTTGAAGAAGGAAATATCCCAAAACAGCCAGCGCGATCAACAGTGCAGTTTGAAACCATCTGCTGTAACGGACAAGGTCAATGACTTTCTTACCATGCGACCGCATGAAATCTTCAAATTTAGGTTTGCGGACATCGAAGTATCCTTCACCCAGAGCGCGATATTCAGGAAAATAGAGAAGCATCCCTGCGGTTACCATCCAGGTGGTTGTTACAGCGGGATGATAATCGTAGAGGGTGTTCGCAAAATCCTTATGAGTAAGCGCGTAATAATAATTGGAACCAGAAATCACCCACCAGGGCTCATCAATGGTGACAACCTTATCAATTCCAATGGCATGCGACGGGACGATCAATGCCAGCAGAATAAGAAACATGATCAAGTCATTTAATTTATTTTTATTCATATATTTACTCATAAGTTTGACAAAGCTTCATAAACACTTTCCGGCAAATCATCTACTTTATAGATGATCACATATTTCATTCCATCCAGCCAGACCTCGTGAAGAGGTTGTACAGTGGATAAAATGCCAAGGTATTTCTCATATTTTCCCGCCTGACCCTGAACTGCATTATATACAACAAGGTAATCAACAGATTGAACTGCTTTCAATAAATCTTCGTCGTGGGCTCCATCAATCCAATATGGCCTAAAACCGCCGGTTATCCCGGGATAGTAGAACGAGAAACATCCACGACCATAATAGGATAGCACCGTTGCATCTTTTGCATCTGGCAGATCGGCCAGGTATTGCGCGGCGAGTTCCAATCCCTCACCATATGGAAATTGGGGAAAGTCCCTCGCTTTGCCAATTCCATAATAAAGCGGATTTTGATATGTATAATAATAGGGAAAGAAGGAAGCCGCGCTCCATACTTGAAGAATTAGAATAAAAAGCATACCCGCATATTGTATTTGTTGAATTTTTACGGATTTGAAACGTTCCATCGTCCATTTAATAATATGGAACCATCCCAACCCGGCCAGCAAATTCAAAGCCAAATAACTGGTGAGAATATAATGCGGTGAGTTACGTCCCTGCGCAATACCGATCATGAAAATGAAGGCAATGGCAGATGCGGCTAAAAGGGTAAATAACTGCCTGTAGGGGCGGACCAGTTCCCGGTCACGGGTGAACGGGATGAAGAATCCAAACAAAATACCCAACCATGCCATCGGAGTTATCCGTCCAAAAAGAACCCTGGCCACTTCCCGAATCCCGGACATGTTTAAAATGAGGTTAAATTGTGATACTTTCAACTCACCGGTGACCTTAAGACGCGCGCCCTGAAACGCGTAACTGAATGCGTTGCCATAGACTTCGTAAAGCATTTTCCCGGGCGCGACCCACATGCCCGGCCAAAAGATGAAATATGATGCCATTAGCACTACGACCCAAATCATAAATATTTTTGAGTTATTGATAACAGCTTTGATAAAGCCATCCTGCCGTTCCTGAAAGATCTGGATAAACAACAAAATAGCAACCGGAGCAAGCATGGCAATGGCGGATGATTTTGTTAATTGTGCAATTCCTGCGGCGATACCGGATATAAAAAGAAAAGCGATCTTGCGGCCTTGCGAAAAATAAATAGCGAGAGCCAGAATAGAAATTATTACGAATAACGAAAGCATTGCTTCATGGTCAAGCAAACGTGACTGACCTAATTGAAACGGATCAAACGACGCGAATAGTACGGCAAATAACGCGGCGGGTTTTGGTATGAGCCGCTGCAATAAATAATACAGCAAGAGGAACAAAACCAGAATTATAAAGACTTGCAACAAACGCGCATCATATAGCAAGGTAAGCGGATGCTTGCCGTGGGCAAGCATGAACCAATCAAGCTGCCATTTTTCGTCACTTAGGTAACCCTGCTCAAGAGCCCGATATTCGGGGAAGTAAACCAGCATGGCAAAGGCAATAATCCACATGGTGGTGACAGCTGGTTGATATTCGTATACCGTATTCTCAAATTCCCTCTGCGCGATCGCGTAATAAAAATTTGCGCCCTGACTCAGCCAGGACGGTTCATCGAGTGTGACAAAGGAATCCAATGCGGGAAGACGGGGGGCAAGTATTGCAATAATCAATACTATGTAAAAAATGGATTCAATCAGTTTTTTTCGATTCATAAAGAAATTATACCAAAATCATCAGGACATCTTTTTTTGGAACCGGGCTTGATGGTAAAATTAATTCATCAAAATAAGGCCAGTCAATTCTCCGGGAGATTGAAGCGTGTTTAAGAAAATAAAAAATGAAAAGCTGACAATTCCCGGCATAATTCTCCTCCTGGTCTTGTTGGCGTACGGATTGCTGACTCCGCGCATGGGTTTCTATTGGGATGATTGGCCTTTTGCATGGCTACTGCGCTTTTTCGGTCCCACTGAATTTATTGCAGCCTTTCGCCCCTTTCGTCCTTTTCTTGGCCCCATTTTTACTATAACAACTGCCATATTCGGCGGCGATCCATTTACCTGGCAGTTGGTTGGATTAGCGATCCGTTTCCTCCTCTCCCTCGAGCTTTGGTACGTGCTCCGATTGGTCTGGCCTTCCCAAAAACGGAATCTGATGTGGGTGGTTCTTCTTTTTACTGTTTACCCTGGTTATCAACAACAATGGGTTTCATTGACTCATATTAATCAGGAGATCATTCCGCTGACCTGGCTGATAGCATCTTTTGGTTTGACCGCTTTTGCGATTCGAAACGAACGCCATCGAAAAGGCTTAACAATCCTTGCGATTGTTTTACAAGCCATGGGACTTTTCTCAACGGAATATTTTTTCGGGTTGGAAATTTTACGCTTCTTCTTTTTGCTCGCAATTTTCTCAGAGATATTAACCACGCGAAAGGATGTTTTACAGAAAGCTGTTTATTCCTGGTTCCCATATTTTTGCGTGTGGATCCTGAACGCCGTCTGGACTTATGCGTATCATCACTCGACTGCCTATAACTCATACAATATAAATATTTTATCAAGTTCCGCCTTCTCCCCGCTTGCGATCGGAAATGAAATTCTGACGACGATCTCCCTTTCTGGATTTGTGTCATGGCTCAACACGTTCAACATAGTTTCAGCGCTGGATGGCACTTTAACGCAGATATTATCTCTGACGATACTTCTTGTTTCAGCATCAGCCATTTTTATGTTTATGAGATTCTTCTTGGATGAGACAACCGATCAGTATCTGCTGAAGGAAGATTCCTGGGGAAAGTGGGCCATATCCATTGGACTGGCGGTCATATTCGCGGGGCGCCTTCCATCGTGGGCGGCCGGCTTACCGCTAAAACTTGAATTTGATTATGACCGTTTCTTTCTGTCCATCATGTTCGGGGCGAGTCTGTTCATCGTCGGGCTGGCAACTTTCATTTTAAATGATGGGAAGCGAAAGATATTCATCCTCAGCCTGTTGATCGGGTTGTCAACGGCGTATCAATTCTCTGTCGCAAACACTTTCCGCCGTGACACGTCAAATCAGCAGGATATTTTCTGGCAGATGGCGTGGCGCATGCCTGCGCTGAAAAAAGGCACAGTTCTGTTGACTTATGAATTGCCACTGAAATATGTCTCTGACCTCCAAATCACCGCCCCGCTTAACTGGATGTATGCTTCGACTATCACAGACAGGCAGCTTCCTTATTTGCTGTTATATATCAAGAGTCGATTCAACTCAACAACCCTGCCTTCTCTTCAACCCAACGTGCCGATCCAACTCCAATATCGAACAGTAGAATTCAACGGCTCGACCTCAGACAGCGTGGTGATATACAAGGATGCCGACGGCTGTCTGCGCGTGCTAGACTCAGTGTATGCAAACGCTGAGACGGTCCCGGGAGCAAGTTATTTTTTGCTGAATGCAATTCCGCTTTCCAAGCCGAATCTGATTCAGGGGAAAGCACCCCAACCAATATTGAATAAAAAATTGTTTGGATCCGAACCTGCTCACGGCTGGTGCTATTTTTATGAAAAAGCCGAACTCGCCCGCCAGCAATCAGATTGGGAAGGGGTTGTGAAATTATACGATCAAACAAAAAAAGCTAAATTAAGTGCCTCTGTCCCTGTTGAAAATCTACCTTTCATTGAAGCCTTAGCCATTACGGGTCAAACGGACTTGGCTCTGCAGTTGACTGACCGCACATTGAAAATCCAAAAAGAATTATGCCCGGCAATCTATTCGCTTTGGGATCGAGTATTGAAGAACCTATCAACACGAACGCTCAATGCCTCTGATATCAACGAACGAATCCGACAAAACGGATGCAAGCCGTAATCCTGACAGACTTGGTATAATTCGCGCCTATGAAATACCATATCTGGACAGAAGGATGTCAAATGAACGTAGCCGACTCGCAACGCGTCGGCTCTTCGCTTGAGCATCTTGGTTATACCCTTACCGAAACAATTGAAGAAGCAGACGTTATTGTTTTAAATACCTGTGTCGTGCGTCAGACAGCCGAAGATAAAGCCTATGGACGGGTCACTTCGCTTGCGCCGCTTAAGAAAAAAAACCCAAACCTCGTCATCAACTTAATGGGATGTATGGTCGGCGTGCGCGGCGCGGAAAAGTTGCGCGAGAAACTTCCGTTTGTAGATGTGTTCTCTCCACCATCCGATCCCGGTCCATTGATCTCGCATCTTACCCAAGGTGAAATTCAATCACTGGAAGATGCGGAAACCACACGACGATTCCTGATGATGGACGAGGAATTAATTCTGCCTGTTGCCGAACAGGGCAAACTAATCAGCGCACATGTGCCGATCGTTTATGGTTGTTCGCACGCCTGCACTTTTTGCATCATCCCCTCCAAACGCGGAGGTGAACGTTCGCGTCCCGTCGGCGATGTTGTAGCTGAAGTCCGCTCGCTGGCAAGACAAGGCGTAAAGGAAGTGACTCTGCTTGGCCAAATTGTAGATCGCTATGGCAAGGATATTCCCGACGGCCCCAACCTTGCAAAACTCTTGCGCCTCATCCATGAAGTGGAAGGCATCGAGCGCATCCGCTTTCTGACCTCGCATCCAAATTATTTTGACGATGATCTCATTCAAGCCATCGCCGAACTTCCGCGCGTGATGCCGCACATTGAATTGCCCATTCAAGCAGGCGATGACGAAGTGCTGGCCAACATGAAGCGCGGATACACTCAACAGGATTACCGCGACCTCGTGGCAAAGATCCGCTCTAAAATTCCAGATTGTTCCATAGCAACGGATATCATCGTTGGATTCCCCGGCGAGACAGAGGAACAATTTATGGAAACACATCGCGTCCTTTCTGACCTGAAACTGGATGTGGTGCACCTGGCACGTTACTCGCTGAGAGAGGGAACCGTCGCCACCCGCCGCATGGACGATAACATCCCCGAAGAAGACAAACTCCGCCGCCTACATATCCTCGATGACTTGCAGGAAGGCATCCTGGCTGAGATCAACAAAAAACATCTTGGTGAAACCGTTGAAGTCTTATTCGAAAATAAAGTTAAAGATCGCTGGCGCGGTCGCACTCCCACCAACAAAATTGTCTTCGTTGAATCAGAAGAAAACTTGCGTGGAAAAATCCTCCCCGTCACCGTCTCGTGGACAGGACCGTGGTCGATGCAGGCAGTGTTGCTGAAACAACCTGCGTTGATCTCTTTGTAATCGTATTTTTTGGGGCGGATGGAATTATCCGCCCCTGCGATATTATTTACGGGGCTTATAATTCCATCCACATACTCATCAGGAAACATCCATCGGAATTAAGGCGAGCGCTGTATATATTCACCACAAAGTTCTTAATCCTTTGTGTCCATTCGGCGCCTGTTTAGTTTGAGCTTAGGAGACATCATGGAAAATAAAAATGTTGGCTACATAGTTGGCGGCGGACTCAAGGAGTCTTTCCGCGTGCGGCTTACCGTTGATCCACTCACAGTGCAGGAAGGCGCGTTTGTGGTGATCGAGAGCGGGGATTATCATTTCTATGGACTCGTGACCGATATGCAGTTGGGCGCGACGGATGACCGTTTTGCGGATGAGAAGTCTGACCGATTGCCTGCGGCGTTGGCGAAGGCTTTGCATGGACAGACTCTGTATACCAATCTCGAAGTGCTGCCCGCGTTGATGCTCGATCGTGGTCCTGACCCCGCTTCGGCTGAGTATGATATTTGGATAAAGAAAATTGGCGATCAGAAGCCAAATCCAATTCCAGTGAAAACAGTTCCACCTCATCATTCACAAGTACGAATGGCAAATGAAGGTGATATTGCCGAGATATTTGGAAATCCAGAAAAAACTGGCAACTTTATTATTGGATACACCCGCGAGCAGGGACATCCCGTCTGCATTGACATGGAGAAGTTCGTACAGAGGTCGTCGGGAGTGTTTGGGGCGACGGGCACGGGCAAGTCGTTCTTGACTCGTCTGGTGCTGGCAGGGCTGATGCACTACAACAAGGCGTCGGTGTTGGTGCTGGATATGCACAACGAGTATGGTTTTGACGATGTGGCGTCAGACACGAAAAAAGCCGTGACAGGACTCAAGACCAAGTTCAAGTCGAAGATAAGAGTCGTTGGCTTGGGAGCAGGAGCAACCATCAGAGGGCAAGTCCCCGATTTTAATCTGGAAATCTCAACAGGCGACATTTCCACAGCTGATATCGAAACGTTGAGCCGCGAATTAAATCTGCAAGAGACCACGCCCACCACGTTGAGTGCGCTATATGTGACGTTCAAAGATAAATGGTTTGCAGAGTTTCGAGCGATGAATCGCGATGAAGTTGAAGAAATAGATGATAAGGGAAAAGCGCGGCGTGTTCCTGCAAATGGAAGTGTGGCAAAGTGGTCGAATGAAAATGGCGTGAACATTTCTTCGGCGGAGGCTTTGCATAGTAAACTGCGGCGTTTGTTCGGCAAGCCGTATATCGTCGAGAAACCCGCCGCAGACAGCGTGAAGAATATCATCGACGCGCTGGAGAATGGTCAGCATGTGGTGCTGTCGTATGGCGAACATGAAAGCGACCTGGATTATCTACTCGTGTCGAATTTGTTGACACGAAAGATCCGCGCGGCGTGGGAGAAGAAGACCAACGAATTCAGAACGCACGGGAAGAGTGAGCCGCGTCCGTTGGTGATCGTAGTGGAGGAGGCGCATAAACTGCTCAACCGAGAGATGGCGGCGCAGACGACATTCGCGACCATTGCGCGCGAACTGCGCAAATATTATGTGACCCTGCTGATCGTGGACCAGCGCCCGTCGCAAATTTATGACGAGGTCATGAGCCAGTTGGGCACGCGCATCAGCGGCTGGCTCGGTGATGACCTGGATATTCAAGCCGTATTATCAGGCTTATCTGGACGGGATGCCCTGCGCGGCATGCTGGCGCGTCTGCAACCGAAAGAGGAAGTTCTGCTGTTGGGCTGGGGCGTGCCGATGCCGCTGCCTGTCAAGTCACGCAGGTATGACGATGTGTTTTGGAAGGAGCTGTTGGGCGGGGTTGGGAAGAAATCCGAGGCGCAGAATTTGAAGGAGTTGGGGTTTTAATTAACCATGAAGGGCACTATGTTATACGAAGGTAAAACATGGAATTAAGATTGCCTATCGAAGTTGCAAAAGATTACCAAATGTTCCGTAAAGCTCCCTGCTTTAGCTGTGGAGATGTAAGGAACGGTTTTGCTTGTAGTATACTAAACATAGAAGCTCTCGGACTAGAGAGCCTGGGCTTTGCCCTAGAAGCCCCCCGCCTTTAGGCGTGGGGAGTAGTCACACAAGTAGCACTCAGAGAATTAGAGTGATGACAGAATATTGGGTATATGACTCAATATTCTGTCCGCGTTGTGGCAATGACTTAAGCATTTTTGAAAAAATAAGCCTGTTGCAGATTTTTATTGCAAGAAATGTTCAGAAGAATATGAGCTAAAGTCAAAACAAGGCGTTATTGGAAAGAAAATAGTTGATGGCGCATACTCAACCATGATAGAACGGCTGAAATCAGCCAATAACCCGAATTTTTTTCTTCCTGTTTTACTGTGGTTCTCTTTCGTGCTGTGACAGTATGAAGAAAATGACCAATAAGCCGAATTCCAGAAACAGCAATGGCAGCAGGCTCAAGGGACCTTGTAAATGTAAAAGTTGAATCCCGCGATTATTCGTCAAGTTACCATTTATGATGTTTGGAAGGACTACTTCGTAGAACACCATCCCTTTGTTCCCAACAATGTCAATTCCATTTATCAAGGCAAATCTATATTCGTAGAGCCCTTCAAATCCACTCGCCGCCATCAAAAAATTCTGGAATAATGAGATCAGTCCTGTAATCAACAATGGGATCGAGAATTTTTGCGGGAGAAAGGCCAACGGCAATGCAAATAACGGCATGATTGGGATGAGATGCCTTGGGGTAAAAGCGACACCACCGAACCAATCGAAATATCCAGAAAAAAACAGAATATACAAAATGATCACAACTATGCTGAAAAAAAATTCGGCGCGGTATTCTTCTTTTTTCGCCATAAACAACCACCCGATTACAGCCAGGAGTAATACGGGGCTTTGCCAGAAAATTCCAAGCGAAGGATGGAAAGTTTCATAAAAAAAGACTTTTAGATTTGGAAATCCGATTCCCATAAAATTGTTGGAATGTGCAGTTTTCCATATTTGGAGATATTCATGTGAATATGTAGTAGTGAATAATGTTCCGTATATGCTGTAGTTGTAATAAAACAGCACACAGATTGGAATTCCGAACCCCAATGCCATTATTGCATACATCTTCCAATTGGATAATTGCTGTAATTGATAAAGTGTATATAAGATATAAAGTGACAACAAAAATGCAAGAACGACGGTGGGATATTCAGTGATTACAATGAATCCTAGGAAGAATGATGATACAAACGTCAATGGCAGGGAAATGGATCGGTCTCGTTTTGCATAAAACCATATTAGAAACGCAAAAAAATAGAGAACTGCCGCCAGACTGTGCCCATAAAATGCCGTTGAGTATTTATACAAAGGCGTGCCAAAACTGCTTGCCAAAGTGATAAGAAGCGACTTGATTATATTGCTTGTAATCTGCTTAAGGAGTATGTATAAAAATGGCGCAATTAACGCTGCGGGTAGGCTGATAGCAAGAAAAGTTAGCCATTCACGAAATAGGCGAGGGGTAAGATTGATGCCTTCGTGCACATAAATCCAACGAACAGGATAATAAGCAAGAATGCCCAATACCCCTGTGCCAATCGCTTTGTCGGAGTAGTAGTGATCGTTGTAAACCGCCATATCATTGGTATATAGCTCGGCGCTATAATAAGAGTCAATTTCAAGCCGACCTTCGTCAACAAATGCTTTTACAAGGGCCAACCTCGAATTTATGTTTACATCACGCTCGGTTGAAAAATAGCCATATCCAATAACCACCATCAAGAAAATAAGAAGTGCTTAATATAATATTTTTTCAGAAAGCAAGTTTTTCAATTTTTCTCCAATCATTCACTCATTGTCAGTCCCAGCGTTGAAGCAACCAGCTAGAGCAAATTCTACCATGTGTTCAAACAAGAAAAATTCAGATTATTTTTAAAGCGGACCGTATAACCCAGACGTCTTATATCAAGGCGGTGATTGGGCGTGGATAATGCTCGGTTGTGCGAGGGGCTGATTAATGATGAGCCGGGAGTAATGCATCAAGATAAAAAGTTTATTGGCGAGGATTTCCGTGCGCTTCTTTTTAACAGTATAATTATCTTTATATATGAAAGGAAAAAAATGTTAAAAAATATCAAATTTATACTCTTCATATCCACACTAACTTTATCCACCCTTCTCTCAGCCTGCGGTTCGGGCACGCAACAGGATGCAACCATCCAAACCGCTGTCGCACAGACTGTTGCCGCACAGACTGCGCAGGAAGCTGCTTATACCGAAACACCATCCGCACCACCTACAGAATTGTCCTTGCTGCCAACCGCTATTGCGACTCCATTTGTCACAGTTCCATCTCCAACCCTGCCTGTAAATCCTTCAAAATCGGATTGTGCAAAAGCAAGTTTAGATAGCGAAACCATACCCGATGGCACGATCTACAAACCGGGCGAATTATTCACAAAAACATGGCAGATCACCAATACGAGTACTTGCGTATGGGATACAAACTACAAGATTGTGTTCTGGTCGGGTGATATTTTGGGCGGCGCATACGTTTATAACCTCCCTCAGGTAACCGGCCCCGGAGTGTCTTTACCGATCTCCCTCGTCTTAACCGCTCCAGCAGTTGATGGAAGGTACAAATCAGAATGGGCGCTGCAAACGCCTGATAAGATTAATTTCGGTGTAGGGATGTATAGCGAACCTTTCTACACGACCATTGTGGTTTCTTCTTCAGCCAAACCAGCGTATGCGGTCACTTCTGTAGATTACAGTGTGGTTCGTAACCCGGCCACGGGCTGTCCCTTGAACACCAGATATAGGATCTACGCAACCTTTACAACCAACGGCCCGCTTGAATTCACCTACCAGTGGCAACAGAGTGATGGAAATAGTCAGGGAGGCAAGGGTACGATAAAGATGACAGCGGCCGGCACTAAAACCGTTTCCCGTGAGTGGATGGTTCAACGTGGAAATTCATTAAATGATCGCTGGATGTCCATGACGATTCTTGCTCCGGATTATAAGGAATATCCACCAGCAATATTTTCCTACGATTGTATAAAACCATAATATTCTCATAAATAAAGCACAAAAAGAAGAAGCCTGTTTGCCAGGCTTCTTCTTTTTGTGGCTAACTGGAAAGTATTCAGTGCAAGCTGCCTAACCGATAATCTCGTTCTAAATCTTTTTCTGAAAAGCCATCGTTATCTCACGCCGACAAATACATCCACGGCTACTGCAACGCCCACCAGCACTTTAGTACCCTATGAAATCGTTTCTGGCTAGATAATGTGCTGTTCTTTTTGTATCATTCGTAAAAAATCACGAACAAAAGGCGGCTATCGACGGCATGAAAATAATTTATTGATTTCAAAAAGACGCTCCTAGGTGCGTTATAATAAAGTTAACTATTTTTGGAGGTACCTGATATGAAATTTCAAAAAGCAAAATTGTTGATAGGCTGCACAATGCTGGCCGTCATTTTAAGTTCATGCAACATAGGCGCAACCCCTGTACCCACACAGGATATCGGCGCGATCCAAACACAGGCATTTGGACAGGTCCTGACCCAGGTCGC
>CAIWRB010000234.1 GCA_903914955.1 uncultured Chloroflexota bacterium
CAATGCCGACTTCCCCGATAATGGATCATAGACCTGCGCCACATCTCCGGCCGCGTAAATATCAAGATCAGTGGTTTGCAAATGTTCATTAACCAAAAGTCCACGGTCTTTGGCTAAACTGGTTTCTGCTATCAATTCCATACATGGGCTGATTCCAACCGCATAAGCAAGCATATCACATTTAAGTGTGCGTCCATCCTCCAACACAGCTCCAACCACACGCCCTTTTTTTCCAATGATCTCCTTCAACTCAGCCTTATGATGTAAAACCACTCCTTCTTCCGTCAAACGATCTTCCACCACGCGCGACTCGTGCTTATCAAGTACATTGCTCCAATAACGGTCACCGCGCAAAAGGTAGTTCACTTTCATTCCACGCGCTAGCAATCCTTCAGTTAACTCAAGCGCGGTAATTCCCCCGCCGACTACCACGGCGGTTTTACCTCGCTTCGCCAATTTCAGGATATGTTTGGCATCAGCCAAATGATCAAGTTTTACCACCCCTTCCAGATTTGCGCCCGCAACTTCCAGCGGCATGGCGCGCGCACCAACAGCGATCAGCAATTTGTTATAAACCAGTTTCGATTTCCCATCCACTAGTATTGCGTGGTCCGAGCGCAAAATACGTGTCACCCGAGCTTTGAGAAAGTTAAAGTTTAGTTTTTGATAATGTTCCTTCGTGCGAGGAAATAAAGCCTTATCCTCAAGCTCGCCTGTTAAATAATATGCCAGCCCCGGCCGTGAATAATACCCGTATGGGTCATCGCTGACCATGATGATCTCGCCGTCAGAATCCACCGAACGGATCGCTTCCACCGCGGAAATGCCCGCTACTCCCGCGCCGATAATAACATACCTCATTCTTTGCTCCGTACGAATAGATCGGTCTGCGCAAAACGCAGAACTCCGCGCGGACAACGCGCAACACACTCGCCGCAAGTCAGGCATTCACTATGCTTTACTGCTTCGTCCCGCCAGACATGTGCGCGTACGTCAATTCCGATCGGACAATTATAGGAGCATATTCCACACTGCACGCAGCGTGACGATTCAGAGATTACGTGACCCGTTGCAAGCACATTGTGTTTGGAAGAATTATTTTTAAAAATATTCAGGAGTGCCATTAAAATACCTCTGGTATATAGTCGTTAATTTACTGAATTGGTTACGGCTAAGCACCTATTGTAGGGTATTCCAATCAATATGTGAAGCAAATAGCATTACAATCCGCTTACGACAAAGCGATATGGACATGGATTGCGACCTAGCTTGTAGTCACATATAGAAAATTAGACCCGCCAAACTTGGCTGGATTTGCCATAACTGTTGAAGCATAAAATCCCTGGAGCCGCCAATATATATCAAATGACGAATCGTATGTTTTTTAAGCTTTAGCGATAACTTCCGCCATTGGGGATTATAAATCATCCTTGCTGTTTGTTATAATGTCAGGGATCAAAACAACAAAACATCAGGGGAGAGAATTTGTCTCTTTAGCGTGGCAGATCAAAAGTTTGAAAGAGGCAGTTCAGATTCTCCTGAAATTCATCAATAAGGCAATGCATCCATGAGTGACGAAGAGACAAAGCCCAATGATTTTATCCGCGAGGCTGTTGCGGAAGATTTGAAGAATGGACGATTCAATTACGTCCGCACGCGCCTGCCTCCTGAACCGAATGGCTATCTGCACATCGGGCACGTTAAGGCATTCATGATCGATTACCTGATCGCGAAGGAAAATAACGGTGAATTGATCCTGCGATTCGATGACACAAATCCCGCGAAGGAAGAAACCGAATTTGTGGATGCCATTGAAGATGACGCGCGCTGGCTTGGAATCCAGTGGGTCAAGGTAACTTACGCCTCTGATTATTTTGACGAATTATACGAGTGGGCCAGGAAACTTGTGTTGATGGGCAAGGCCTACGTGGACGACCAGACTCCGGAAGAAGTCAGCGCCAACCGCGGAACATTAACTACGCCAGGAAAAAATTCCCCGTACCGCGACCGCGATGTAAAGGAAAATATTGATTTGCTCGAACGCATGAAACAGGGCGAATTTCCAGATGGCTCACGGATCTTGCGCGCGAAGATCGATATGGGTCATCCAAATATCAACATGCGTGACCCTGCCATGTATCGCATCATCCATCAACCGCATCACCGCACTGGTGACAAGTGGAAGATCTATCCGATGTACGATTGGACGCATGGACAGAATGATTCAATGGAAGGAATTACTCATTCATTGTGTTCGCTTGAATACGAAAATCATCGCCCGCTTTATGAATGGTTCCCTGAACAGTTGGGTGTATTCAAGCCGCGTCAGATTGAGTTTGCCCGTCTCAATTTAAGTTACACTTTAATGAGCAAGCGAAAACTTCGCCGCCTTGTGGAAGAGAAAGTCGTAAAAGGCTGGGATGACCCACGCATGCCCACATTGCGAGCCATGCGTCGCCGCGGATACACAGCGGAAGCGATCCTTGATTTTATCAATCGCGTTGGTGTCGCCAAGAATTACAGCGTCAGTGATGTATCTTTGCTCGAGGCCTGTGTCCGCGAGGATCTTAATAAAAGATCATTACGCCGCATGGCAGTCTTGAAACCAATCAGGGTGGTGATCGATAATTATCCCGAAGGTCAGATCGAGGAAATGGACGCTGTCAATAATCCTGAAAACCCGGCTGCAGGCACACGTAAGATCCCATTCTCAAAAGTACTTTACATCGAGCAGGAAGATTTCAGTGAAATTCCACCGCCAAAATATTATCGTCTGTTCCCCGGCAATGAAGTCAGGTTACGTTATGCCTATTTCATCAAATGCACGCATGTAGTTAAGAATGAAAATGGCGAAGTCACCGAAGTCCACGCAACTTATGATCCCTCCACACGCGGCGGCGATTCCCTCGACGGTCGCAAAGTGAAATCCACGATTCACTGGGTTTCTGCAGATCATGCCAATGAAGCGGAGATACGCATGTATGACCGTCTCTTCACAAAAGAAGATCCCGAAGAAGGCGATGAAGGATTCCTATCCTGTATCAATCCGAATTCACTGGTCGTTACTACCGGATATACCGAGCCGTCACTGGTCTCGCCGGAAGTTGGTTCACGCTATCAGTTTGAACGCCAGGGATATTTCTGCGTGGACCCAGACTCTTCACTCAACAAACCCGTTTTCAATCTGACGGTGAACCTAAAAGATGCCTGGGCGAAACTAGAGAAAAAGGTAAAATAAATTTTCAACCAGCTTTCTATTAATATTTTCCTTGTGGAGTAAAAATGAATTTATATAAACTACAAGTTGCCATACTTGTTTTGACCATCGCTGTAATAAGCACCTCATGTGCTCCCAAGGCCACTGCTGAACCAGTTGATATTATGGGGACTGCGGCACAATTCGCCGCGGTTATGTTGACTCAAACAGCAGGCGCACACTCACCAACGCCCCCACCGCCTACAGCTACCCTAACCCCAAGTTTTACTGAAACTCCCACCGCATCACCCACCAAAAGTGAGCCGCCTAAACGGCCGGTAGTAATAGAGTTTACAGGTTGTTGGACAGGCCCGGGACCTACCTACACTTTGATCAGTAATATTAGTGAAAAAAAAGCATTAACCGTTCTTGGTGTTGGGGCTGACTCGGGCTGGTTGATCGTTAGGAATCCTTATTTTCACAATCCGTGCTGGGTGGAGATTGCCCATCTAAGAATCGATCCCAATATGGATTTTACGGTGTTTCCAGTCATGACACCGGGACCGTAAAATTAGTTATAATTTCAGTGCATTAGCCATTAATTTCAATTTAAAGTTTTCGAGAAGAAATCCGTGAACCAGAAAAACAAAATAAACTTGACAATCCATCCCTATCTGATGTAAACTTCATCAGTAGTTAAATTCAACAAAAGGAGCGCACTAATATGCAGAAAATTTTCAAAGCGAAACGTGATCGAAAAATTATGCCTTCTCGAAGTGCGCCTGTCGACCGTTAAAGGTCTTCACCTCCTGTGTCTTTTTAGCCACGGTGCACTTTAGCACCGTGGCTTTTTTTATTGTCTACTATAAACGGAATCAATATCATGAACGTACCATTCAAATCATACTGGAATTTACTCTCCGACCACATCCGCCCACAAAAGGGACGTTTTATTATTCTTGCTGTTCTCCTTTTTGGCAGTATCGGCTTGCGGGTTTTCGCGCCGCAGATCATGCGGAAATTTATAGACTCTGCGCTGGCTGGCGAAGCATTACAAACCCTCACATGGACTGCGATCACGTTTATCGGCGTCGCCCTCATTCAACAAACGATCGCTGTAAGCGTAACCTACCTCGGCGAAAACGTCGCATGGACGGCCACCAATGACCTGCGCGCTGAGTTGGCAGAACACGCTCTGCACCTGGATATGAAATTCCACAATAATCATACTCCTGGCGAATTGATCGAACGCATTGACGGTGACGTAACCGAACTGGCGACTTTCTTCTCGCAATTCGCTTTAAACCTGATCGCGAACGGACTGCTTCTTGTCGGTATTCTGATTGCGCTCTTTATCGAAGATTGGCGCGCAGGTCTGGCGTTTACTATTTTTTCACTACTGACCATCACAATACTAGGCAGGCTTAAGGATATTGCAATACCCCATCAAAAGGCACGCCGCGAAGCAGAAGCCCAACTATACGGATTTATTGAAGAACAACTTGCGGGCACTGAGGATATTCGGTCAAGCGGCGCAGTGGATTTTTCCATCCGCGAACTGTTCCGCCACCAAAGCGTGATTCTCGGTCATAACCGCAAATCGCATTTCAAGCGCTGGATCATCGAAAACGCAATGGGATTCGCGCTGACTGCGGGCAACCTGCTCGCCATCACCAGCGGATACTGGCTCTTCTCCGCAGGATTAATCACCGTCGGCACGGTTTATCTTTTCGTGCATTACATCAATTTATTGGAAGAACCATTCTGGGCGATGACACATGAGATCGAAAGTTTTCAAACAATAGGCGCATGTGTTGAGCGCTTGACCGAATTTCGCAATTTCAAAGCGGAAGTGGTCAGCGGCAATGGAGTGGAGATTCCCGCCCGCTCGCTCTCTCTGAGTTTTGACGATGTTTCTTTTTCTTACAATGGAACCGACTCTGTGCTCAGCGATCTTTCATTTGACCTGAAACCTGGTTCCATACTTGGGCTGCTCGGTCGCACCGGCAGCGGCAAGACCACCCTTGGACGATTGATCTTCCGACTCTATGATGTGGGGTCTGGCAGTATTAAAGTTAACGGATCGGATTTGCGTCAAGCACATCTTGATGTTTTGAGGCGCAACATCGCCATCGTCACACAAGATGTTCAACTGTTCCGCGCGAGCATCCGCGACAACCTAACTTTCTTTGACCGCTCACTACCAGACGAAAAAATCATTACAACGCTTGAGGAACTGGAACTCGGCGGCTGGTTGAGGAATCAGCCAAAAGGCTTGGACACTGAACTCGACACAGGCTCCCGCTCCCTTTCTGCAGGTGAGGCACAATTACTGGCGTTTACGCGAGTCTTCCTGCGAAATCCAGGTTTGGTGATTCTCGATGAAGCATCCTCCCGCCTAGACCCCGCCACTGAACAAAGCCTTGAGCGTGCGATAAATAAATTATTGAAAAACAGAACGGCCATTATCATAGCGCACAGACTCGACACGATCCTTCGCGCAGATCAGGTGCTGATTTTAGACAAAGGCAAAATCAGCGAATACGGTGACCGCAAACAATTAGCCGCAGACCCGAATTCTCGTCTTTATCAATTGTTACAAACTGGCATGGAAGAAATGCTAGCCTAGCCAGACCTTTGCCAATAGACCGTCAAGTACCACTATCATTTACGGTCTATCGTCGCGATCAAGAACCGTAAGGAATTTATTATGGAAACAACCTTCACACAAAAAATACCCGCGCTGCCCGCCTGGAAAGTCATTTGGAAAATGCTGCGCTTTCGCCCCTGGCTTTGGTTCATCGATTTGATCAGCGTCATCCTCATCCGTTTTTGCTGGCAAGTCGCGCCTGCGCTGATCATCAAAGCTTTCTTTGACATGGTCACAGGAGAAACGCAATTGACTTTTGGCATCTGGACAATTGTCGCATTTTTTACCGCCACCTGGATCGGACGCATCATCGCAAGCTACGGATTTTATTATGCCGATGTGCCCATCTTCGCGGATATGCCCACCTTGCTGCGCAAGAATCTTTTAAAATATATTTTACGGCGCCCGGGCGCATCACAATTACCTGACTCACCCGGCGAGGCTGTCAGCCGCTTTAAAACAGACGTGGCAGAAATTCCGGTGTTCGTCATCATGATCAACGATGTCATGGTCGGCCTTGTTATTATCGCCGTGGCAATCATCCTAATGACGCATATCAGCCCCTCGATCACGATCATGGCGCTCGTTCCTCTTGTGATAGTTGGCATCATCGCGAATGTTGCTACAGGCCGCATCGAACATTACCGCCGAACATCGCGTCAAGCTGGCGGCAAGGTGACTGGCTTTATTGGAGAGTTCTTTGGCGCAGTACAGGCTGTCAAAGTTGCCAGCGCTGAAAAAAATGTTATCGATCATTTTCTCAAACTTAATGACACGCGCCGCATCCTGACCATCCGCGAAAAACTTTTTGATGAAGTGCTTGGCTCGATCTATCGAAACACCTCCACGCTTGGCACAGGCGTCATCCTTGTTCTGGTCGGCCAGTCGATGCGCACAGGTAATTTCACACTTGGTGATTTTTCTCTCTTTGTTTATCTGCTGCAAAGTATGGGCGATCTGACAACCCTCGGCGGTATGCTATGGGCGCGTTATAAACAACTCACCGTTTCAGTTCAGCGTATGTATCACCTGATGGAAAATGCGCCGTTGGGAGCCTTGGTCGAGCATAGCTTTATTGATTTGGATGGTCCGCTGCCAGAAGAAACTTACCCGATAATAAACGAATCAGACCGGCTTAATGAACTGGCCGCTGAACATCTAACATTTCACTACCCTGGATCATTGAACGGCATCGATAATATATCGCTCAAAATAAAATGCAACTCTCTAACAGTAGTCACAGGCCGTATTGGATCCGGCAAAACAACATTATTGCGCGCATTACTTGGATTACTTCCGCTTGAGTCAGGAGAGATACGATGGAACGAAAACATACTCACATCACCCGCGGATTTCCTCGTCCCGCCGCGCTGCGCATACACCGCACAAGTTCCGCGCCTGTTTAGCAACACTCTGCGAAACAACATATTGCTCGGCTTGAATCGCACTGACTATGAAATATACAAAGCAACAAAACTTGCTGTCATGGATCATGACCTAGAACAAATGGACGACAACCTCGAAACCCTGGTCGGCGCTCGCGGCGTAAAACTTTCGGGTGGGCAGGCGCAGCGAGCCGCGGCGGCGCGCATGTTCATCCGAGAACCCGAACTCATCGTCTTCGACGATCTCTCCAGCGCGCTGGATGTCGAGACCGAGCAGCAACTGTGGGAGCGCATCTTCGAGCAGCAAAAGATGACTTGTCTCGTCGTCTCTCACCGCCGTCCGCTTTTACGACGCGCAGATCACATCATCGTCCTCAAGGATGGCCGCATCGAATCCGAAGGAACACTGGACGAATTACTTGAAACCAGTCCAGAAATGCGTGAATTATGGAAACTTGAAGAAAATGGAGCATAAAATGATGAACTCAGATCAACTGATCCGCGCTGCGCGGGAAATATTTAACCTCGCAATTAAGAATAAAGATGCCGATGGTATAAAAACATTACTCGCTCCAACGTATCACATCGTCACAGGCCGCAGTGCGCAATACCATGGCTCTAAGGAAGAATCCAAACGCTGGGCGGTTTTATTCCTTGAAGACCCCACAGTCATATATCGCCGTACCCCTCGAGAGATTGTGATCAATGAAAACTGGGGAATTGCGGAAGAGTTGGGTAATTGGGAAGGTAGCTACACTGCTGAAGATCATTTGGTTCGGGCTTCAGGTGTTTACTCCGCAAAATGGCAGCGCACTGAAACCAGCAAATGGGTTCTTCAAGTGGAAGTCTTCACCACCATCAACTGTGACGGCCCTGAAAGTGGATGCTTGAACCCTGATCCCATTAATTTAGAGTGAGGACCAATAATTCACAGCTAACATAGGTAGGTAAAATATGGATATTATTACTGGCAAGATTCTAAAGTTAAACAATTGGCCTGATGGAAAGATCATCGGGATTGCAAAAAATATTTCAACACACTTATCAGCCCAAGGGCTGGATCGCGAATCAATTCTTGATCAACTGGAAGTTGTTCGGCAAAACCCCGGTCCATTCCTAGCCGATCCAGTAATGGCGGACCTTGCGCGCGAGTGTATTCGGCTTACTCAAAAAGATGAGCCCTCAGTAGATGTACTTCTCGAAAACTCGATTTCTTTCCCCATTTGGGGTCGTGAAAATATTGACGATGAAGCTGTAAAACAAATGGACAACGCCATGCGATTGCCTGTTACTGTCGCTGGCGCATTAATGCCTGATGCCCACGTCGGCTATGGGCTTCCGATCGGCGGTGTGCTTGCCACCGATAATGTTGTCATTCCCTATGCCGTCGGCGTGGATATCGCCTGCCGCATGAGACTCTCTTTGTACGATGTCTCTCCATATTTGCTCGGGCAAAAGAAAGGGTTATTTGAAAATGCACTATTAAATGAAACCTCTTTCGGCGTAGGCGCAAAGTGGACTGGCAGCAAAAAAGCGCAGCATGAAGTGTTGGATGATGATGCCTGGTACGCCACTCCTCAATTAAAGCTGTTGAAGGATATAGCCATGAATCAACTTGGCACGAGCGGAACAGGAAATCACTTTGCCGAATGGGGATCCTTCCACCTCACCGAGCCGATATTCGGTCTGGAGCCCGGGGTCTATCTCGCTCTTCTTTCACACAGCGGATCTCGCGGAGTTGGCGCAAAGATCGCAGACCGCTATAGCAAGCTTGCAAGAGAGAAACATCCAGATCTCGATGCGAGCGTAAAATATTTGGCATGGTTATCGCTTGACTCAGAAGCTGGTCAGGAATACTGGCTGTCGATGGAATTAGCGGGACGATTTGCTTCCGCCAATCATTACATCATCCACCAGCGGGTCGCCGCCGCAGTCGGGCTTAAGGAAGTTGGATCGGTAGAGAATCATCACAACTTCGCGTGGAAAGAGAAAATGGTGGATGGCAGAACAGTTATTGTGCACCGTAAAGGCGCGACCCCTGCTGGAGTTGGCGTGCTTGGAATCATCCCCGGGTCGATGGGAGATGCGGGTTATCTTGTACGCGGCAAGGGGATCCCTTCATCGCTGGAGTCTGCGTCACACGGCGCGGGTAGATTGATGAGTCGGAGAAACGCCCTGAATTCGATCAGAAAATCTGCGCGGGATGAATATCTTAAGAAGAATGAAGTCACCCTGATCGGCGGCGGCATGGACGAATCTCCGCAAGCCTACAAGCCTATCGATGCCGTTATCAAGGCCCAGGCCGAGCTTGTGGATGTGGTTGGAAAGTTTACGCCGCGCATCGTACGAATGGCGGATGAGCCTGGCGATATTTAATAAAACAGAGTCGGAGATTATTTCTCTGGCTCTGTTTTATTTTCAAATTCCTGCGTATTCGAAAGTTTATCTTTAGCATGGGATCTTGCGAGGTTTGCTAATTTGGAAATTTCAATAAAAATCAGGGCAGCAAAATTGAGGAGATCACCAAACGAAAACCATAATTCGTAAACCAGTCGACAGGGTCGGAACTATCTCGGAAAACCCAGCGCGCGACTACAGATCGATCGTTAAAGGAACTCCCGCGCAGAGTACACACTAAGTCGTGTGATTTATATAAATCTTCGTGGTCGACAAGTCCATCGCAATTATCCATTGGCCCAAAAATACTTCTCGTCCATTCCCAAATATTTCCGCTCTTATCAAGATAGTCATCATGTGAAGTCTGAGGAAGTAAGGAGTCTGCAGAATCTGTATCTTCGATTCTTGGATCAAATGAGTTTGCAACACCAGAATCTAGATCATTCCCCAGTGGATAAATATGCTCCTCCATGCTGCGCGCAGCCTTTTCCCATTCCGCCTTGGTTGGCAAGGTTATATGGAACTTATTTTCCACAAGCCCTTGCCACAATGGATTCTTCACGCCAGATTCGAGTTGCCCTTCAGCAAACTGACGGATTTCATCATTCACCCACTTGGTATATTCCACAGCCTCATGCCAGGTGACAGAAACAACAGGGAGCATATCAATATCGTTATATTGCCAGCGTTCAAAGGGATATTTTGTCGCTTCGGTAAAAGCGCGGAACTGCGCAACCGTGACGGGATATAACCCCATCCAGTAGTCAGGCAGGGTTTCTTCCTGCGGTTTTTCATCAGACCGCTCATTACTACCCATCAGAAATTTGCCTGCAGGTATTAATGTGAAGCCAAGGTTTTCGTCGGCAGGTAAATGCCACAATGCCGCGTTATAACGAGGGTCACCTAACTTGGAAAGTATTTTTCCTGCATTGTTTCTTTCTCGCGGACTAAGCTTTTGCTTTTCGATCAAATTGACCAGTCGGGTTTGAACGCGGATCAGCAGATCACACCCAAATTGAGAGGCACTCACCCGTTTCAAGCCGATTTCGTGCAGGATATCTCCTGCGAGCGAGACTTGCCACCAAGCTAATTCAGAATCATTCGTTTTTTCAGGGCACAGTTCCGCTACCAATGCCAACGGTTTGTTGAGATCCTCAGATTCGTACACAAGTTTTCCGAACGCGTATAAGATAACCTCACGCCATTCAGTTTGATTGGTAACAATAGGCTTTCCTTGAAAAGCATCACGAACAGCCATTACCAAGTCTTGAGACGAAGTGTCTTTCGCCAAATATCCAATTGCCCCCGCCTTGATCGCTAATAATCCTTCCCCACCTTCGGAATATGCCGTAAAAATAATTACCCTGATGTCCGGATTGAGAGCAAGGATATCCTTCATCGCATCCAGACCGTTTTTTTTGGGCAAAGCAAGATCCATCAATATCACATCTGGCTTTAGTACTTGAGCTTTTTCGACTGCCTCCTCCCCATCCCCGGCTTCGCCAACAACGATAAAACCAGACACATGCTCAAATAAGGCGATCAATCCAAAACGTAAGGCTGGATGATCATCAACAATAAGTAAACGAATAGGATGCTCTACGCTGGAACAAAACTCATCCTCAGTGGCCGCTGCTACTGGAGGATCTTGAAATATATTATTGTTTACCATATTGTTTATATTTTACAACAGATTCCCCGTTTGCCGTCCTGCCCCGTACGCCCCATATAAAGCTAATAATTATCATAGGTTTATTCTGTGAGGCAGGATGTAAAATACGCAAAACCGATGAACATCTGCCATGCTATATTTTTATCCCCAAATTTTCGGCGCGCCATTTTAGAGAAGAGATTAAACTGGAATAAAGGTGCTCCTTGTGTTCGTCGTTCCCAAAAAAGTCTACGTATTGATATTTCAACAACATCTCCGGGACAGTGCACTCATTAATGCGGATTGGGATAATAAAGATCGTCCCTTCGGGCTTTTCAGCGGCAGTATCAAGCGCAAGTTTTAATTCCTTTTGGAAGAATCCCTCGGATGCAACTGCCTCGTCTGAAAGAAAGATGATCACCGCGTGTGAATTCCGCACTCCATTGGCTACACTTTCCTGCCAGATCTGACCGGGCAAAATATCATCCTCGTCAAACCACGGATCTATCCAGCCTTCAGATATTAACCGCTGACTGAATTCGCGCACAACAATTTGATTCTCTTTGGCATAGCAAAGAAAAGGAATAAGTTTATTTTTTGCGGTTTTGCTTAAGTCTAAAGAATTTGCATCTCCGCTGTACTTATTGTCAATCCCTACACCTGAGGCTTGCGGCATGATATATGTTCTATTACCAAATTTATACAATTATATCGCACTCACCTGCCAAAGCCTTTTGGCAATTCGGCATATACTCCGCGCATGGATTCGGGAAGTTCTGCCGCGAGCGCAAACATTAATCGGTCGGTGAGGAAAAGCGGTGTATCGTGTGGACTCGGCAAAACAGCCGGGAGCAGCTTCACAGTCACGCGCGATCGATGAGGAAATCGCTTGAAGAATTGATCTGAGCCAACGACTGCCATCGGGATGATCGGACAATTCATCTCGATCGCCATTCTAGCGGTGCCCGTTTTTGCCACATTGAGTCCATGCCCTTTTGAGCGAGTCCCTTCAGGGAACATACCGAGAGTTTGGCTATGCGCTAGGACTTTGTGTGCGTAACCGAGTGCCCACTCATCCTTCTCACCGCGATGAACTGGAAATGCCCCAAGGTTTCTGATGAGTGGGCCAATCGGTGTATTAAACAATTCAGCCTTGCCCATAAAAAAGATCGGGCGCGGTAAAGCAAGCTGCATGGGAAAAACATCGAAGTTTGTATTGTGATTCGCCGCAACAATTACAGCTCCATCCAATGGGAAATTTTCCAACCCCTCCACCTTCATCACCATGATCGCGCGGAAAAGAATGCGGATCATTCCAATTAATAGACGGCGAAAACCTGTTTCTTCAAGGTAATATTTTTTTCGGTCACGCGGGTCTAAATCCTGTTGTGTGTTCAAGATGTTTTCTCCATGTAAAATGCGATTATACTTGTTGCCGTAAATAGCAATGCGATATCCTTCCCTTCATCGCGATACGAATCATTAACCTCAGGAGTAAAAAATGGACACAACTATCGAAAGTATTTCCGCGCTTGAAATTCTCGATTCGCGCGGCAACCCCACAGTGGAAGTGGAAGTGGTTTTAATGGATGGTGCATGGGGACGCGCCGCGGTTCCCTCAGGCGCATCCACGGGCATTCACGAAGCATTGGAGATGCGCGATGGCGATAAGAAACGTTATCTCGGCAAGGGCGTAGCAAAAGCAGTTGCAAATGTGAACGGCCAGATCTCAGACGCACTTTTCGGCTGGGACGCATCCGAACAAAAAGATATTGACGCAGAATTACTCGCCTTGGATGGCACAAAAAATAAATCCAAACTCGGCGCGAACGCGATTTTGGGCGTCAGCCTCGCAGTTGCAAAGGCCGCGGCAAATTCATTTGGATTGCCGCTCTATCGTTATCTTGGCGGTGTCTATGCTCATGTGCTTCCCGTGCCTATGATGAACATCATGAACGGCGGCGCACACACGAACTGGCAAAGCACCGACATGCAGGAATTCATGGTGATGCCTTTCGGCGCACCCTCATTCGCTGAAGGGGTACGCTGGGGCGCGGAAATTTATCACGCTCTCAAATCTGTCTTGAAGGAAAAAGGATATGGCACACTCGTCGGCGACGAAGGCGGATACGCGCCTGCGCTCAAAGCCAATAGCGAAGCCATTGAGTTGATCCTCGAAGCGATCAAGAAAGCTGGTTTCAAAACGGGTCGTGGTAAAGATGTTGCCATTGCACTCGACCCCGCCGCATCAGAATTCTATGATGAGGAAACAAAAAAATATAACCTTCGCAAAGAAGGCAAGGTATTCACTGGCGAACAAATGGTGGAATTCTGGACGAAGTGGGTCAATGATTATCCGATCGTTTCCATTGAAGATGGCCTTGCTCAAAATGACTGGGCTTCATGGAGTCTGTTGACAAAAAATTTAGGCGACAAGATCCAGATCGTTGGTGATGATCTACTCGTTACGAATCCAGAACGGGTCCGCAGAGGAATTGCAGAAAAAGCCGCGAATGCATTGCTCGTAAAAGTAAATCAGATCGGCACGCTGACAGAAACCATCGAAGCCGTCGATCTATGCCAACGCGCAGGCTGGCGCGCAGTCACCTCTCACCGTTCAGGCGAGACCGAAGATGCCACCATTGCCGATATCGCCGTGGCCCTCAACACAGGTCAGATCAAGACCGGGGCACCCGCCCGTTCAGATCGGGTGGCGAAATATAATCAACTCTTGCGTATCGAATCGGAGTTGGGCGATTCCGCAGCTTATGCAGGTTGGGACGCTTTGAGAAGTTAATCACCAAAACTCCGACGGGAAAGTTGCCCCGTCGGAGTTTTATATTTTCGGGAGGAAACATGTCAAATCAAAAAGATGCGGAAAGATATTTGGGCAACAGACAAAAAGAAATTGACGGAGCGGCGTTATATCTGGCATTGGCGCATTCAGAGAAACAACCTCAATTGGCGGAAGTTTATAAACGGCTTGCAGCCAGTGAAGAAAAACATGCAGCAGGGTGGGAGAAAAAACTGGATGCGCTGAAAGTGAAATTCCCTGCGCGAACACCAAGTCAACGCGCGCGGATATTGATCTGGCTGGCAAAAAGATTTGGTCCGCAATTTGTTCTACCGACGATCGCCAACAACGAAAAAGCAGACAGTAATGCTTATGATGGACAGCCTGAGTCAGAAGCGCGGGAATTTTCGCGTGATGAAAAATCTCATGCGCGCATGTTATCCATGGCATCCAAATCAACCGGAGGTCTGCCCGGCGGAAGCGTGGCGCAAATGGAAGGCCGTCATCGCGGCGGTGGCGGCAACGCATTACGTGCGGCAGTGCTGGGGGCAAACGATGGATTGGTTTCGATCTTAAGTTTGGTGATGGGTGTTGCAGGCGCGACCAGTGACAACGGAGCGGTCTTGATCGCAGGGATGGCTGGTCTGCTTGCTGGAGCAGGGTCAATGGCTTTGGGCGAATGGTTATCCGTGCAAAGCTCACGCGAGTTGTACGAGAATCAGATCAAGATAGAAGCGGAAGAGATCGCCAATAG
>CAIWRB010000235.1 GCA_903914955.1 uncultured Chloroflexota bacterium
AGTATCAATATACGCCAGAACCAGGGGCAATCCGAACGCAAGACATTCCCGGCTCTTTAGCGGGGATGCTTCCTCCAATTGAATACGATGCAGAGCAAGCGAACTGATCGCTATATCTGCGGAAGCCAGAATTTTTTGATATTCCTGAAGAGAAAGGTATCCATGCAATGTTATATTTTCAGGCAAAGGATCAAAATCAGGGAAATCAGAATAACCAACAATATCAAGTTGAATATCAGGGATAAGTCGCGCAAGAATCACGAGTTTGTCAACTCCATGCCAGAGACAACCCGGGTTGCCAATAAAAACAATACGCGGAACGTGATTTGAAGGGGCGGGCAATTGAATAAATTTTTCCAGATCAACCCCGTTTGCAATCACGCAAATTGGTTTGCGATATATTGTAAAGGCAGAGGAAAGTGATAATTCACGCGAAACAGTTACAAGTCCACGCACGTTGCGGAGAAGTATCCCCCGTGTAAGTCGGTTATAAAGGCTGTAGATTCCGCCGAGGCCTTCATGCTGAGTTATATCATTTGTATTTATCTCTTCTATTACAGGAGCAATGCCAAGCAAGCGATGGACAGGGTAAACATAGATACCATATCGAAGATAAATCACGTCTGGATGGAAATCTCTAATGGCAGTTACCATCCCAGCCATGGCGTTTATACGATTTATTTCTGTTCTAATTTTTCCAGCCGTTGCATAGAAAAAATAGTCTGCTTCAATCAATTCAGATTGAGGCTCAGAATTGGCAGTGTGCATAAATAAGCGAGCCTCATGGCCCATGGAATTCCATGCCTCGACCTGAGATCGGATTTTTTTGCCCACACCGCTGTTACGTGTGCGCGGCCAATGCAAGCTAACATAAGCAATACGCATGGAAGATCAGGCCTCCTGTATACGGTTTCGTTGTCTTTGCATTCCACGATACAAATTACGCAATCCATTATATACACCCTTCAAAAGCGGACCTTCAAGGGTGCGCCCATAAGATGGATAGTCCCAATAACTCTTGCGAGGGAGATTCATGATCGCATTGAACTCGGCATCATTCAAACTCAGTTTTTTGGAAACATATTCACGATCCTCCTCCTGCAAGGATGGTGCATAGGCAGCTTGTTGAATTTCGGCAAGGGCGGCTTCACGGCTGATCTCTCCAGAGCAAACCTGACTGGAGTGATGGGAGCGGCGTTTATCATATCCAAATTTTGTTGGCAAGATATATCCTTGATAAAACCGTGTATAAATAGACTCGTGATGTTTGCCGCCGTAATATTTCCAACCCAACTCACGTTCAAGCAGACGCATGGCTTCCAGCTTGTTGTAATCCATATAATTTAAAATATCGACACGGCGCAAGGAGAGCAGGCGGCGATAATATGTAAAAAAGCCCTGGTGGGGAAATGTTTTTAATTTAGCTTTGCCAAACTGCCTGTTCACACTTTGGATGTATTTCCAATCAAAATGTCCCTGTGACCAGGCGCGCGGCAAATGAGTTTCAGTACGCACATTAAATCCAGTCAGGATATAACGAACCTTTAATTTCTCAGCCATGTCGCCGGTCACTGCCCAAATGGCATGGTCGCTCGGAATTTCAGAATCAGGTGTGGACGCTTTGAGGAACGCAAGCTGCAGGTTTTTGAACTCCTCCCAATCAAGTACATTGGTAAACAAGTCTATTTCCAAACGTTTAAGCGTCTCTTCGATATTCTTGACTGCCAACTCCGAGTCCCATCCATTGTCCATATGGATGGCAAGCGGACGCAGGCCGAATTTGTGTTTGACGACATAAGCCACATAGGTACTATCGACACCACCGCTCACGCCCATCAAGCAATCATAAGGCTTGCCCCGTCCTTCACTTTTGATCTGCCCGACCAGGCCTTCAAGATAACGAAGTCCCGCTTCACCTTTCATAACTCGCTGCAGGATCAGGCGGTCATAATCATGGCAATGATTGCAAACTCCCTGTTCATCAAACTGAATTTCGGGGTCACTGGTATCCATTAAACAACGGGTACAGATTCGATATTCTCTTTCCATGTTCATTCCTTTTTACGGCAATATCCGTTTCAGATCAACCTGCGAGGGATAGCTTATCAATACCCCGCGTAACGGCCCCTGAAACACAAACAGACTGCCCGCGGCCGCGGCGGAAGCGCC
>CAIWRB010000236.1 GCA_903914955.1 uncultured Chloroflexota bacterium
CATTCAAGGCTTTGGCGATGTGGGCGCCGCGCTCGTTGAACATAAAGATGTCAAAGGTGTCTTCTTCACCGGCTCCACTGCCACAGGCCGGCAGATTGCCGTCAAAGCCGCACTCAAGCCGCAGTTATTGGAGCTTGGCGGCGACGGCCCCTTCATTATCCTCGCTGATGCTGATATCGACGCCGCAGTCGAAGGTGCTATGAATGGCTGCTTCTATTATTCGGGTCAGGTCTGCACCTCCGCCGAACGTTTGCTTGTTCATGCCGATGTCCATGATGAATTTGTATCCAAGCTCAGAGCGCGCATGGCAAAACTCCGCATCGGCGATCCCGCGCTGGTTGATACGCAAATGGGTCCGCTGCGTAACGAAGGGGTGCTCAAGCGCGTCGTCGAACACGTGGAAAATGCCCGCTCGCTCGGAGCCACCATTGAGCAGTTTGGCCCTAAAGAGGGGCTGTTCTACCCTGCAACATTGCTCACCGGTGTCACTCCGCAAATGCTCATTGCACAAGAAGAAACCTTCGGCCCCGTTGCTCCCGTCATCAAAATCCACTCCATCAAGGAAGCCATCGAAATCGCCAACTCCAGTGAGCTCGGCCTGATCGCATCCCTCTGGACCCGCGATCTCGCCAATGCCTGGCGCGTCGGCGAAGCGCTTCAACACGGCTCGGTTAATATCAACGAGACTAGCAATTACTGGGATCAACTCGCACCCTTCGGCGGCACCGGTCATAGCGGCGTGGGCCGCGAACTCTCTCAATGGTTCCTCGAAGCTTTCACCGAACGCAAACTCCTCGTCTTCGAACTCGGCGATGCCCTGCACCACGACCGCCGCTCCGAAGGCGGCTGGTAAGAGAAGTCAAGCCGAATCGTATTTCATTCAAAACATAAAACAGCCGTCAATTTACGAGGACGGTTGTTTTGTTTAATTCATCTTGCCAATCCGATTTGGTGCGCATCAACCCCTGAATCCCCGTGGGGGCACCTATCTATAGACACAGTATATCGTTCGAGGGAATCATTTTCAGTAATGGACGCAAAACAAAACATCCCCGTAAGGGATGTTTTGTTTTAACCAGGACTTTCGCTTACGCTGGATTGAATGCTTGAATACGAGGTGTATTTAATTCAGCCCGCAGGTACTCACTCAATAAGTCATCTTTGGTTTGGTAAAGCGTTTTTCCAAGAGCTTTTGCCTTGACCTTCAAAGAAAGCCAGGCATGATAGCAACAAGCGATGTGATTGCGTTGAGAATGTCGTCCTTTGCGACACTGGCATTTCTCGATACCGGTCAATTGTTTGAGTCCACGATGCAGTTCTTCGATTTGCCAGCGCACGTCACTCGCCTCTTGAGCGACTTGTGTGGTCAACGTCTCATCTGGGCAATTGGTGATAACCCAGTCAATGTTGCCATCTGTGGCAACTACCTTGAAAGGTAATTCTTTCAACTTGACCATGACACCATGTTTTAGCCGTTCTGTAGTCCAATCAATCTCATTCAAATGAATCCAGCCGCCTTCTTTGCTCAAACTCACCATGCGGTTACTTTTCAGTGTAGTGAAGAAGATCAATCCCAAACGGTGAACCAGTTTAAAGTTTTCAGCGGAGGCATACCAGCTATCAAACAAAATGCGTTGCGCCTTTATTTTCTTCGCATAAACCGCGTTGATAACCATTTCTGAAAAGTGTTCATTTTTGGTCTTGCCGTCTTGCTCAGGTGCGTAAATGCGATAGTCAATTGGATAAAAATCTTTCTGGCTGCCAGCGCTGTGTACCAGATTGACAATACCTATGCCTCGTATCAAACCATGTTCCGCACCACTATATTGCAACTTCACCAGTTCGATGAAGTGTGAGTAACGCTTGTCCTGAACACTGTCATCCACCAACATGAAGGCGTCTGGACCATCTTCGATCAGCCTTTCAACCAAGTCTCACAAGCCACGGGCTGTCAGGTGTTCGCTTCTCAGATAGTCTGTGACCACATCATGACTGACTTCATCTAAATGCTCAGCCAGGTGCGAACTCGTGTAATTGCCGATTGTGCAAATCAGATATTCAACGTATTGCTGCTTGGTTATCATGCCTACATGCTATCATTTCATCTCGTCAAGCGAAAGTCCTGATAATAATAAGATAAGCCGCCTAATTATGAAACCGTCCATGGTCGCAAATTGTCACGAGACTATGGTCTTTTAGTTTTTCGACTTCGGGGTGATAAAGAGTGGCGCAAAAAGTCAGAGTGTTAGTACTTTTTAGGAAAATAAATTCTAGTCTTCATTAAAAGCTTGTCGTTCATGCGTATTAAATCTGTCTCGGCTATTCGAGTTAGGATTTACGCAGCTTAAAATATTCTGGCCGCGAATTACAAGGATTTTCGCGAGATTCGAGGCAATTCTTGTGGTCTTGAGTAAATCCTATAGTAAAGCGAAAGCGGGGGATACTTCGGGAGAAACTGGGGATGGTTTGCCGACAATCCAGATCTGATCGCCTACTCCATAAAGTTGGATATCACAATTATTATTTGGCAGATATCGCTGGGCATGAGCCGCTGCCGTTGATTGTTGCCATGCCGTCATCTCTGCAGGGCCTTTAATAAAACATGATCGATTGCTGTTGCCTCTAAAGAGTGGGTTGGTGACCACTGTATAGCATGAATCATGAACCTGGCAGGAAAGGCAGTTGGCATTCCCTGGGATGGCACAAGATGCAGCAGGTTTGTCGCTTGCGCGGGAGACGGGCAATTCAATCTGATTGTGGATCGATGGAACAGTGGCACGCTTGTCGATAAGGGGAGTCCTCCCCATTTCCACCCAGCCGAGTTCATAAAGCATGCCCAGTACTCGTCCGCGCGCAATGATCAAATCAAGCTTGTTCAGGTGTGATTTATTCCCCACTTCGTAGGAGGATGAATGAGAATTGAGCAGAGTCACTCGATGTCCGCTGGCCTTTAGGGCAGCGATCATGCCGGCCGGTTGAGACTGGGTGATATATCTCTGATAAACCAAAACGCCGATGGCTAATGATTCATTCATAATATTTCTCCTTTATAAAAAAGATAATTCATACCACTAAATTTTGCTTTATTATGGTTATAGAATATCAAAAAATATCTATTTTCAATATGGACTAATGTAGTCATAATTCAGCGACTTCGGGGTGAATTAAGAGTGATGTTTACAGATAGAAAGAGCTAGTACTTTTTGCGCGAGCCAATCAAAGGGAGACCCCTTCCAGAAGAAGCTGATCATAAAATTGGTAATGGGGAATTAATTGGGGCGAAAAGCACCTTTTACAACGGCGATCAGATCATCCCGATTCGTAAGATTGAATTGCCAGCGCTTGTGAAGTTTGCTCAAAAGAGACCGGTATGGGAAGTCATAAACATCAATAATGTTATTGTTGAGCCTCACAATAATGACACGCCAGCCAGCCAGCGAGGGGATGGAAATCAGCAGATCAAGCAGGCGGGCAGGATTCAACGGTGCGGATTCATTCAAGATGACCACGTGCGGCTGAGCCTGTGCAACATCCCTCAGAAATGTGCTCTCATCGTTATATCCGGAGCCTGATATCAGCAGATTTGTCTCGAATGTTAACAAATTCGAGAGGCCTTCGTCGAACAATGATTTGTCTCCAACAATAAATACGCGCTGTGATGAGATCGTCGCATCAAACAAGACAACTCCTAAATAACCGCTAAGGTATTGGGGGGATAAATTCGGTAAACCGACGGCATCTAATTTCGTAACTGCTCAGGCATAAAATAACTTACATCACAAAAGTATTGTCAAAATCGTAAAAACCAGCCACAATAGGCAACATGGAATTGCAACCAATATCCAGAGAAGAACTCCACGAAGCCTATCAAAAAGGCGAGCTAGCCATACAGGCACTTCTGGGAAGCTGGATGAAACAAGTGATCTTTATTGTAGAAAAACAACAAACAATCAACCAGGTGCTCGAAACAAGAGTTAAAGCCTTGGAAGAACAGATCGCAAAGAATAGCGGGAACAGTGGCAAGCCACCGTCGAGCGATGGATTCAATCGACCATCGCCCAATAACTTAGCGGAGCGAGATATTCGCATGATGAAAGTCAAGCAAAAGATTTCCAGGTATTTCCGTTCTGTTCACGGCGCTGAGATCTTTTGTCAGATCCGTGGTTATCTCTCGACAGCCCGCAAAAACGAGCAACAGGTTTTGGATGTTTTATGCTTGGCTTTCGCTGGTATTCCTTATCTGCCAAGTTTTGTTTCGACTTCAAGCTGAGCATTTACAAATTTAAAGCAAAATGTTGACAGAGATCAACTGCTTCTCTGTCAACATTTTTTTATTTATGTATTCTACAAGATCAACTTCTGCTATGTGATGAATAGTAATCGACAGTTCATAACACGAATTTCGTTAATGGGCGGATGATGCGGAAAAAATAAAATCTTCGCGTAATTCACGTTAAAAGTTTTTTGTTCTAAAGTCTTTGAAAACCACGCTTCCCTTTATCATATTGGTTGTGGCTGTCAAATTGGTTATAACCTTCGTCGGCAAATCGTTGGCGGCAGTGAAGTCTTCAATTTTTAGCTGATCGAAATTACCTTGTACATAAGAAGGCACCAACTTATCCTGCTATTTCCTGGGGATAGGAATTCCTGGCCTTTATAAAACCAAATGCTTCCAGGAGGATTATCAAAAGAATGACGATTGCCAGGTTGAACAACATCAGATTTACCCCGTCTCGCACTAGAATGTGGTACCGTAACGCACGCGTACCCGGAAATATCCACTTCAAAGTACTCAGCAATAAATTGCCATTCGGATACACTCTGTTACAAATACTTGCCAAAAAAATAAATTGATTGCCGATCCCCGTCCCAAGGCCTCTGGTGAATTCCATCAGGCTGATCGTTATTGAAGTCATGCCTCCCAGGATGCCCGCTGTCAGCATGGATTGTGTTGAGGGGGACATCCGCCCGCTTGAACGGTTAATGATCCATTGGGCAATTGCGACACCGATCCAGACCGCCAGCATAACCGGGATCAAAATGATCAGCGTATCGCGCAGCCTGTTCGAAACAGGTGGAAAATCAATCCGGCTGCGCGTGTAAACATATTGATGCCACGTATTGAGCCAGACAACGCTGCCAATGGCAATTAAAATTGCGAGCGTGATTTTCTTGGGCAATGTGTTAAGGTTCATGGTTTAGCCTCTCAGAGTGATCTGGTGATTGACGGGCGGCGGTGAGCCTGCTGCCCGTCAATCACTTTTAGGTGAAACTTATTATTTCGTAACGCTTTTCAGCGCGGTCTTCGGGCTGATTCCGCCGAGGCTGGATTTTACTTGCAATCCGGCAGTTAGAGCAGTTCCAGCAGCGGGTTGAAGCACGTTATTCAAGGTCAGGCTCCATCCTTTATTAGACTTAGTGAAGGTGCCCGCGGTCGAAGGATCATATATGCTGGCGCTAGTTGTGAGGTAGGGCATGAGTTTCAAAACTGCTCCGATGCTGTTTGATTTGGCAGTGATAGTCAATGTCTTCTTTGAGATCTTATACACTGACGAGATGATCGCAACGGTGTCGGTAAATACCACCGGGTTCACTGTAATTGTGGCGGTTGCAGTATTGGAACCCACCGAGTTGGTAGCCTTGAGCGAAAGGGTAATAGTCGTTGTTGTTGATACCGCAGGCGCGGTGTAGACCGGGTTCAGAATGGTCGCATTGGAGAAGGTTCCTGCACTGGCACTCCAAAGATAGGTCATGGGCGTTGCACCGGTGGCGCTTCCGTTCAAGGTTGTTGCTCCAGCAGAAGAGACCGTGTAAGGACCGCCCGCGTTGGCAACTGGCACC
>CAIWRB010000237.1 GCA_903914955.1 uncultured Chloroflexota bacterium
GCCCGCCTACTCGACCACCGAGTAACAAGAATACTCTTGAAAACTTGGTGGTCTCGATACATCCCGCAAAATCATGCGGGACTACTCGACCACCAGTGTTTTATGAAACGAGGAAACAATGACCAATCAATTATTTCAAGATAATGCCACCCACATGACTCCCGCATGGAGCCGCATTTTCAATTTTGTGGCTGACCATGCCGAAGGCGCGTACATCTACACCGACGACGGAAAAAAACTCCTCGACTTCACCAGCGGAATTGGTGTCACCAATACGGGTCACTGTCATCCGAAAGTCGTTGAAGCGATTCGCGAACAGGCTGGCTTATTCCTTCACGCGCAGGTCAACATCGTTATTCACAAGCCGATGCTGCAACTCATCGAAGAACTTCGTAAAATTACCCCACCTGCGATGGACAGTTTCTTCTTCGCCAACTCAGGCGCCGAAGCTTTGGAGAACGCCGTTAAGATCTCGCGCGCTGCAACAGGTAAACAAAACATCATCGTCTTCAACGGTTCCTTCCACGGACGCACCGCGCAGACCATGGCACTGACCACATCCAAGATAGGCTATCGCACCGGCTTTGGTCCACTACCGTCGGGCATTTATGTCGCGCCATTTCCGTATGCTTTTCATTTAAATATGAGCGAAGAGCAAGCGAGTCAATATGCGTTAGGTCAACTTGAATATTTGCTTGCTTCACAAACTGCGCCAAAAGATACCGCCGCGATCCTGATCGAATCCGTGATGGGCGAAGGCGGATACATCGTCCCGCCGACATCCTTCATGAAAGGTCTGCGTGAAATTTGCGACAAGCATGGCATCATGCTCATTTTCGACGAAGTGCAATCAGGCTTTGGGCGGACGGGTAAGTGGTTCGCTCTCGAGCATTTTGGCGTTGTCCCTGATATCATCACCGCCGCCAAAGGACTCGCCTCGGGTATGCCGCTCTCTGCCGTAATCAGCCGCACTGACATTATGAAGAAACTGGATGTTGGTTCGATAGGCGGAACATACGGCGGTAATGCAGTCGCCTGCGCGGCTGGTGTGGCAACTATCCGCGCGATGAGAGATGAGAAAATGCTGGAGAATGCCGTTGAGAAAGGAATCCAGCTAATGACGGGTCTCCGAAAATTTCAAGAGGAATATCCAGAGATCGGCGATGTGCGCGGGCGTGGACTGATGGTCGGCACTGAATTCATCATTGATGGCAGTCAGGCAAAAGCCAAACAACTGGTCAAAGATATTATTCACTCCGCCGAAGAAAAAGGCATGTTGCTGCTTTCGTGCGGCACGTATGACAATACCCTGCGTTGGATCCCGCCTTTGAATGTCACATCCGAACAGATCAATGATGGTTTGACTATTTTTGGCGATGCATTGAAAGATGCAATTGGTTGACTTCCTATACCTGAAAAAATCCGATATTCTTTTTCGTTGAGTTGTTAAATTCAGGGTCGTCAATTCCAAAGATATCAGCCAGTGTCATACTGCCCTCGATATTGTCATGCCCGAGTTTTTTTGTAAGGAAGGCTGTTTTTTCAGGAGACAAAGGCGCAAAGTTGTATTTTGCGATCATTCTTCCCTTCCTAAGCAAGGCCTTATCGATACGGTCAATATCTGTGTTGAAGGTGCAGATAACCTTGATGTTCAGAAAGTCACTGAATAGGCCATCTGTTAATTGAAGGATGGTTGAAACAACCGATGCATCAGAAGCATGATCACGGGAAACGATCACCTTTTCAGCGTCTTCAATCACAAGGACTGAATTTTTGTTATGCAAAAGAAAAGTGATAAAGGAAGGTCTCAGGAGTTCTTTAACAAAGTCGTTTTGAATAAAGATGAAGTCCTTGTCCTTGAATCTGCAGATCAGGCTTTTAATGTAGCTTGTCTTTCCAGTCCCAGGTTCTCCGTGCAGTAAGATGATGCCTGCTTCCTTCTTTTGCATGGATTTTGAGATGATAGAGTCAATCTCAGAAAAATCATCGTTATAAAACTCGCTGATGTCGACAGACCTGAAATCGAGCGTGTTCACATCCTCGGTGTAGAAGCCGCTCTCGCTTGCGACCAACACCTTGAAGCTCGGCATTTTTTGAGCCCCGAACGTGGACCGAAGACTATGGTTTGTCTCAAGGACCCATTTTTCAGATTCGGGGCGGTTGATATTGTACAAAAAATTGATCTGGATCATTTTGGATAGGGCCAGAAAATGGATCAGTATCTGACCAGATTCGCTTTTGAACACATATTCATTTGCGTAATCATTCGATATGATTGCATCATTAGAATCGTCAGTGATCCAATTTTTGAAGATTGGAATAAAGTCAAATTTTTCCATTTTGATATGGTTTAAAACAGTATCCACCACTTCTTTCGACCCCTCCGACGGTAAAATAACCTTTACCGCAGATGGAAAAACGCTGAAGCAAACTGTGAAATATGGAAACAATTTAAAACGATTATTCTGATTAAATGAGTCGAGTAAGTTGCCGAGTATCGGATCTTCCATGGATTGCGCCTCCTGAATATTTTCGATAAAAAGATATAAGTCGGTTTGTGAAATTCAAACCCCGTGTGGAGAACTACTATACAGCCGTTCAAATATTTTGGCAATACCGCGTATTGGGTACTAATATATGAATTCTATTTTCTCTGGTGAAAAAAATGTCCAACATTCGCACTCTAGATCGTTTTCATCTCGAATCCCTGCTTCAGCAGGAAGAACAACTTTTCCATAAGGATCATCCTAAATCCTACGAACTCTATCAGCGCGCGCGCAAGTCATTACATGGCGGCGTGCCGATGCTTTGGATGATTCGCTGGGCGGGATCGTTTCCAATATTTGTAAAGGAAGCCAAAGGCGCACATTTCATTGATGTCGATGGTCATGATTATATTGACTTCTGCCTCGGTGACACTGGCGCAATGACAGGCCATTCACCAGATGAAACGGTCAAAGCTATAACAGAGCAAATTCAAAAAGGCATCACGCTCATGCTGCCGTACGAAGATGCGATCTGGGTGGGTGAGGAATTGCAACGCCGCTTCAACCTCCCGTTTTGGCAATTTGCTCTGACCGCCACCGACGCAAATCGTTTTGCATTACGCATGGCGCGTCATATCACTGGCCGTCCGAAAATTCTGGTCTTCAACTATTGTTATCACGGCTCGGTGGATGAAGCCTTCATCACCATGGATGAAGAAGGCACGCCGATGTCGCGTCTCAACAACTTGGGGCCGCAAATTGATCCGCGTGAAACATCCAAGGTGATCGAGTTCAACGATATCGCCGCACTCGAAACCGCACTCTCTGCGCGTGACGTGGCCGCTGTGCTTGCCGAACCCGTCATGACCAATATCGGAATCATTCATCCCGCCCCTGGTTATCATGATGCACTGCGCGAATTGACTCGCAAATATGGGACGTATCTCATCATCGATGAGACACACACGATCTGCGCTGGTACTGGCGGATACACCGCTTTGCACGGTCTTCAGCCTGATTTCCTGACCCTCGGCAAACCTCTCGCTGGAGGAGTGCCCGCAGCGATCTACGGCTTCACCGATGAAGTGGCACAAGCCTTCAGCGCAAAACTTTCAGTCGAAGACTCGGATGTGAGCGGAATCGGCGGCACACTCGCGGGTAACGCTTTATCCATTTCGGCGATGAAAGCCACTTTGCAGTACGTTCTAACTGATGAGTTTTATTCAAAAGCAATTGCTTTACAGGAAAAATTTACAGCAGGTGTTGAAGGTGTGATCAAGGAATTTGAATTACCCTGGATCGTAAAACAATTAGGTAACCGCTCTGAATATTGGTTCCGTCCCAACCCGCCAAAAAATGGTGGGCAGGCGGCTGCTGCCATTGACCCCGAACTTGATCGTTACATGCATCTCTACGCCCTCAATCGCGGCATTCTCCTGACTCCTTTTCATAACATGGCGCTCATCTCACCTGAGACCACTCAAGTCGATGTGGATTATCATACAAAGGTATTTAGGGAAGCAGTGATGACGTTAGTTTAATTTGCAAATGAACACAGCATGAAAAATTTACCTATTTTATTGATCGTAATGTTTGTTTTTTCCGCATGTTCGCCTGCAACGACAATTCCAGTAGCAACGATTTCACCTTCGAGCACACCGACCTTTTCTCCAACTGCAACAGAAACACTCCAGCCAACTGTTGTGCCAACTCTAACTCTATCCCCTGATTTAAATAAGTATGAATGTGCAGATAGTGTTGCTAAGGAAGATTGTGATTTTATAAAAGAAGGAGTTCGAATCGCTAGATATTCCTTTTTGAATATTTTTGGTATAGACATGAAGGAAGGGGTAAAATTTTTAATAATAAATGACCCTTTAGACTTTCGATATGCCGAAGGTGGTACTCCTGGCGTGTTTATCGTTCCGGAGGAAG
Source organism: uncultured Chloroflexota bacterium (assembly GCA_903914955.1). GTDB lineage: Bacteria > Chloroflexota > Anaerolineae > Anaerolineales > Villigracilaceae > Villigracilis. The sequence goes on from CAIWRB010000237.1 coordinate 4,422, forward strand.
GTGAGCCCTTTGTTTGGATAAATACAGCCCATCCTTTATGGGCAGAATATACATCGCCTGAATATCGATTCAAACATGTGAGTTCAGTTGCTCATGAATTCTTTCATGCATGGCAATGGCAGCATGGTTGTTTAACTAATAATAGTCCGATTCAACCCACTTCATTTATGAATGAAGGGTACGCCCGCTATGTTGATAAAATTACGGCAGGTGTCGATTTTAGCGACCGTTTGTTTAGTGATGAGTTTGCTCTAAGTTTTTGGCAGGCGACTGAATGGAATGAAAATGAGTGGTTTCGCAATGGAGATGTTACATTAGTAGTGGTTAAACATCTTGTTGAACAATTCGGTATCCAGCCGTACCTGAAGTTTTGCGAAGATTTTAGTCAGGGGATGCCGTCAAGCGATGCTTTTCAATCGGCTTATGATAATCTTTTTAGTACGGATCAAGTGCCGCCAAACGATGCTTTTCAATCAGCTTATGGGGTATCGATTTCAGAATTCCGCGCTAAATTTAAGGGTGAGATTTTGGGATCATTAAAAGATTGCACTGTTGCCACATGTGGAGCTGGTGTGGACAACTACAGTGATAAATACAAACTGGGGCATCTACTTGACCGAACCAGAACAACGCCAAACCTGATTGCTAGGTTTGTAGATCAAAATAATGAGCCAGTCATTCTTTCGCATGTTAGTATGCTGAAACAAAACGAAGGCACTACTGGAGAATATGCTCAACCTTTTATTGTGCCGGGCACGTTTTCACAGGCAATGCAACCCGGACGTTATTCGTTCTTCTTTTGCGAGCCAGAATATCCGACGGACCAAAATGATGGAAAATGCCAATATCATGAAACAGATTGGTTTGATGTTTCGAACGATCAACCTACCGAAATTACTTTTCTGATTCCTCTTCCCATCAAAAATCCCAATCTTTCATCTCCAAACCTTATCGTGAAATTTCTTGATAAGGATGGAAACCCGCTTCCAAATCTCGAACTTCAAATATGTTCGTACGAATTCCAAGTCAAAATCTGTAGTCCATCGGGTTCTGGTTCTGATTGGAAGACGGATTCTAATGGTGTTTTTCGGGACTTCCTAAGAAGCGGAAAATACTTAATACGGATTCTCGCGGCGGGCATTGAATTTGGAACAGAATTACGGGACATAATTGTAAATGAGACTGGTATCACTGAGACTTCGTATCAGTTTCCCGTTCCAAATCTGATCGTGAAATTCACTGATGCTAATGGTGGCCTTGTTCCAGATCACGGGTTTGTGTTATGCAAAGTGGTTGAAGGTGTTGGTGATTGCAACTCATCCGCATATATCCAGGGCAGATGGGGTTATACAAGTGAAAAAGGAATCTTTGAAACATTGGTAGAGCCGGGGGAATATTACATTCTCACATGCAAGATTGACTGTTCTGGTTATCCTTTTGACTATACAATCAAAGACGTTATTGTTGCCAGCCCGACAGAGGTTACAACAGTAGAATATCAATTATATAAATGATAGAGTAGATATTAATGTCAATTTGCAAACTTTTTGAAAACGGAAGTGAATATAATCCTATTCACAGGAGTAAATAATGGCTGAATATAAACCTCAGGTTTGGCGTATCAATGTGCGTGAGCAAACACTGAAACAAGACCCCATTCCACAAACATGGCAGCGCCTTGGCGGGCGTGGATTGTTGGCGCGTATCCTCGTAGATGAAGTGGACGCGAAATGCGATCCGCTTGGCGCAGAAAATAAATTGATCTTTGCGCCCGGTCTATTAGTTGGACACATGCTTTCTTCCACAGACCGCATTTCCATTGGCGGTAAGTCCCCGTTGACTGGTGGAATTAAGGAAGCCAATGCGGGCGGACGCACTGGTTATCACATGGCCTTCATGGGAATCCATGCTTTGATCATTGAAGACATTCCAAAAGAAGATGGCTACTGGGTTTTGCATCTTTCATTGAACGGCGCGAAATGGGAAAAGGCAGACTATATTACTGGTTTTGGCGTCTATGAAACTGCGCCAAAACTTCTTGAGAAATATGGTGATAAAGTTGCCATCGCATTGATCGGTCCCGGCGGCGAAATGCGGATGAAGTCTGCGGGTATCCAGAATATAGATAAGGATAAAATTCCATCACGAATTGCTGCTCGCGGTGGACTCGGCGCGGTCATGGCCTCGAAGGGATTAAAGGCTATAGTATTCGATCATGCCGGTGGGCAGAAACCTGCCATCGCGAATCCAGAAGCGTTTAAAGTCGCGCAGAAAGATTACACCAAGTCAGTCATTGATCATCCGCAGTCTGTCACATATCGTGATTATGGTACGGCTGCGATGGCGCAAATGACTCAGCGTTTTGCGGCTTTAACTGTTCATAATTTTTCGCGCGGCACATTTGATAATGTGGAAGCTATCAGCGGCGAGACTTTGCGCGAGTTTACGTTGACGCGCGGCAAGCCGTCTGACCCGGCGCACGCGTGTATGGCCGGCTGCACGATCAAATGCTCGAATGTCTTTGGTGGAGAGGATGGAAAAATTATCGTCTCGCCGTTGGAATATGAGACCATTGGTTTGATGGGCACGAATATTGATATTGATTCTCTCGATTCGATTGGCCGCTTGAACTGGCATGTCAATGATCTAGGACTTGATTCTATTGAAATTGGAGGCTCGCTTGGCGTAGCCGCTGAAGCAGGTCTAATGAGATGGGGAAGCGAAGAAGATGCTCAGAAGTTGATCGACGAGATTCGCGCCGGGACAGAGCTTGGTCACATCCTCGGCGATGGAGCTGTGAGTGTTGGTAAAAAATATAATATTGAGCGAGTGCCTGCCGTGAAGGGACAGACCATGTCCGCTTATGAACCACGCTCGATCAAGGGCACCGGCGTGACATTTGCCACAACTCCACAAGGCGCAGACCATACTTGCGGATTGACCATCCGAGCGCAGGTCAATCATCTCGACCCAACACAGCAAAGAGAAGCATCGTTGAATGCGCAATTAAATATGGCTGGCTACGATACGATTGGTGCTTGTATCTTTGCTGGCTTTGGATATGCCGCTACTCCCGATGGCGTGGTTAAACGTCTGCTCAAAGCGCGGTATGGCTGGGAAGATCTACCTGATAATATTTTGCAAGCGTTAGGAAAAGAAACCATTAAGCTGGAACGTGAGTTCAACAAACGTGCAGGCTTCACCACGAAAGATGATCGCCTACCTGAATGGATGACAAGAGAAGCCATACCGGAAAACGGATCTGTCTTCGATGTGAGCGAGGAAGTGCTCGATCATATTTTTGATGGGATTGAATAAAACAAAAATCCCCGAGATTTTACAAATTTCGGGGATTTGGTTATGTTTAACAGAGCCACCTGTGGGATACGAACCCACGAACTGATAATTACGAATTGCAAACTGAGTTGTTCATAGCGTATATTGAAGCTTTCTTAGGCTATTATGTTCTAAATATGGGTAATAAATTGTAGGCTCTTTGGGGTTTCGCGTGGTGATACCATATATGGGGATGCTCGATTATGCGAACCTGCGATAGCCTTCGATATCAAGATATAGCCGTTGGAATAAAGTTGCGTTTCGGAGAATGCCATAACAACGTCGCTTGGTTGTTTTGATCTTATTGTTCAAGCCTTCTACAAAGCCACTACTAAAACGGCCAACAAAGTAGTTGGCAATCATATCGAGCCAATTATTGAGCGTTATCAAGAATTTGCCAAAGCAGGTTAAGGAGCTCTGAGAGACTTTGTCCCGCCAGGCCAGTAATTGTTGTTTGGCTTCTGCTATGGTTAGTTGCATCTCAAAGATGGAAGTAAGGTCTTCTCGGAAAGTGTAAGCCAATTTCAAGTCAGGTGAATATTCAAAGAGACGATTGAGTTTTTTCAGTTCTTCATCAGTCAAGTCTTTACTGTTCTTACGGATCGGCCACAATACGCCCTGAATTTCTATATATTCAGCCTCAGACAATTCCTTTTTGAGACGACGACACTCCTGCTTGCGGAGATGATCGACGCCCTCGCGATAATTCTTGGCAACATGAAAACGATCCACTACTACCACAATGGAAACTTCCGCATGCGCTTTATCGAATTCCATCACGGCATTGGCATAGCCCTCCCACATATCTGTGCAAACCTTTTCCATCGTTGGCCACAGACGCGAGGGAATACTCTCAAAAAACTGCCGTACGGTTTCCTTTTGACGGTCTGTCAGAACTCCCAGGAGTGCCACGTGTCCGTCTGTTTGCTGTGTTGTAATAATGGCGACAAAGTTGCTCTGCCCTTTCGTCATTGCAATTTCATCTATCCCTATGATTTTCAACTCGCTGAATTCGTCCCAATTCACCCTGGCTTGGATACAACGCTCAAGCGCTCCCTCCACAGCGTCATATCCTACCTCTTCTTTGCGTCTGACGTCTGCTACGGTGCTATTGACCAATTGCAGCATCAGGTGGCGGTCATACGCCTTCGTGTGTGGGCTCTTGGGGTCATACCAATCCAACTCTTGTGTGCTCGTCTTGCCGTTACAGTGTGGACATTCATACCGCTTGGGGCGCAGCCGAATGTACAGCCAATGTCCCAGTATCGGCAAATGTCGCAATTCGATCTCCCGTCCGACACCATTCGGCTTCGTGATCTGACGTCCACAGGATTGACAGACTGCACTATTGCGCGTGCTTTCAACTGTAACTATATAATCACCGTGTTCATTCGTTTCTACGCTGATTACCTCCACTTCTGGAATATCCAAAGGAAATGTAATCAGATTTCGTGATTTGAGACCCTGATGGTTTGTCACTCTACTTTCTCCGCATTCTTTTTACTAATTGTATCCCCCATATTTGGGGGGTACCACGCGAAATCCCAAAGAGCCATAAAAAAAAACTGACGGATGAGTCAAGCAGCCAGCACAGGTGCAAAATAAAATACATACTGCCCATGCCGGTGCGCGGAAAATCTGGCGGTGTGCGAAAAGTTGTTTGAAGCGTCTGCAAGTCACAAAACAACTTATATCTTCAAGAGTCCCAAGCATGGCGAAGTAAAAGTTTCCGCTGTTGTGGTTAAGAAGTATTCGAAAGGACGCTACAAACGAAAGGGTACACGCTGGTTCGCTTATGCTGTTTCGGGATTGCCGAGGTCTGTCGAGCCACATCAGGTCTTTGAGATGTATCGTCAACGTTTTGGCATTGAAACGAGTTATCGCCAAACACCTGCACCGTACCGCAGGTGCGGTGTGAATCAAGTTCGTGCTCGCACCACTTCACGTAATCCTGTGATCCGTTTACTATTCGTTGGACTGGCCTTTATTCTATTCAACCTCTACATCGCCAACCGTCAGCATTTTGTGATCGGTTTGAAGAAACCTGCCAAACCTTTTTCTAAATCCTGGTTGACTTTACGTCGCTTGATACGCATGCTTGCTCATGCTGTTGAAGATTTGTTCAACCTAGCTGATGTCGTTTTTCGCAATGCTCATGTTGCATTTTCGTGAACTACTGACTCTACCCGTATCTCGGCTTTCGGCGTACATTCGAACAAAAACGCGATCAATCGGGCGCATTTCAATTACCAGCCACCGATTGGCAAAACGATATGATGGCTTGTGTCAGGTATTGTATTCAACCATAACTCAGCGTTTGAGTAGGATCGAGTTGCCGCGCGGCGTTTCAGTTGACCAGCAGTTGTTACGTGAGTTTCGTACGAATATACCTGTGATGGAAGATAAACAGGCACCACTTTAAGAAAACAATTTTGATCGGCGTTTTTTTGTTTATTAATTTGATTCTGCCATATAATGCAGCATATTTATTTGCCTTATATTCTGAAAGAGGGTTTGTCTTATGGAATATCCAACCGGCACAGTTACGTTTCTATTCACTGACATCGAAGGCAGTACAAAACTTGCCCAGCAATATCCCGAGTCCATGCCTGCTCTGATCGCTCGTCACAATGAGATATTGAATCAAGCAGTTGAATCCCACAACGGATTCGTCTTTCAAGTTGTCGGCGATTCCTATGCTGTCGCATTTCATAATGCCAACGACGCATTGAATGCCGCTTTGCAAGCCCAACGAGCCTTTCATCGTGAAAATTGGAATCCCGCTCCCATCAAAATCCGCATGGGAATTCATACAGGTACAGCACAGTTGCAGACAGATTCAAAAGAAAATCCATATTCAGGATATGCTACGATTGCATTGTCTCAACGAATTATGTCCGCCGGGCATGGCGGACAGATCCTGATCTCAAGCGCAACTGAGAATTTACTGCGTGGACGATTGCCAAAGGATACGACCCTACGCGACTTGGGTGAAAAGAATCTAAAAGATATTTTTCTGCCGGAACGCATTTTTCAATTAAATGTTCCAGACCTGCCGTCCGAATTTCCTGCGTTGAAAACATATGAAAAGATCAGAAACAATCTGCCTTTGCAACTGACAACTTTTATCGGGCGGGAAAAGGAAGTGGAGCAGATCAAAAAACGGCTGGAGAAAAATCATCTGGTGACGCTGACCGGTTCGGGCGGCATCGGCAAGACACGGCTTTCAATTCAAGTTGCTTCGGAATTATTACCGGAATATCCAATTGGCGTCTGGTTGGTGGAACTCGCGCCATTGACCAACCCCGCGCTTGTGCCGCAATCTGTGTGCGCGACATTGGGAGTCACACCGGAAGGCGGAACATCCGCTCTCGATGCGTTGATCAATTACATGCGTTCAAAGAAAATATTATTGGTGGTGGATAACTGCGAACATCTGATTGACGCCTGCGCGCAACTCTGTGATTCGCTCTTGCATGCCTGCGCGGATTTGCGGATCATCGCCAGCAGCCGCGAAGCCTTGGGCATCGAAGGTGAAAATGCGTATCGTGTACCTTCTCTCTCTCTGCCAAATGTCAAAAGCGGACTGCACGTCATTGAAGGATCGGAGGCGGTCAAGTTGTTCATGGAACGGGCTTCAACGATTTTGCCTGAATTCGAGATGACCGAAGTCAACGCGCCCGCCATCGCACAGATCTGCCTGCGGCTAGATGGAATTGCATTGGCTATTGAACTTGCTGCTTCGCGTGTGAAGATGTTGAAAGTGGAACAGATCGCAACACGGCTGGATGATGCCTTTCGATTGCTTACAGGTGGCAGTCGCACCGCGTTGCCGCGTCAGCAGACTTTACGCGCCTTAATTGACTGGAGTTACAACTTACTTCCCGATGAAGAGCGGACTGTCTTGCGAAAACTTTCCATCTTCATGGGCGGCTGGACTCTCGAAGCGGCGGAAGCAGTTTGCGGAAACATGGACAACCTTGATCTGCTCACTCATCTCATTGATAAATCCCTCGTGTCTGTTGATCTTGAACATGGCGACGAGCCGCGCTATTATTTGCTGGAGACCGTGCGCCAATATGCGCGCGAAAAGATGGTTGAGAATGAAGATAGTACCCTTTTGCGAAACAGTCATCTTGAATACTTCTTGAAGACTGCCGAGCGCATTGCACCCGAGTTATATACTCGAAAGATGCCGTACTGGCTTGACTATTTGGAAACTGAATACGCTAATTTACAAGCATCGTTGGAATGGGCGCAGGAGCGATATGTTGAGGCAGGCTTACGCCTTTCGAACTCTTTGTTTCCATTTTGGCGAGACCGTGGGGAGTATAGAAAAGAAGGTATTCACTGGTTTGAAATATTTTTGAACGCGGCAATTAATAAACGAGACATAACCGAAGGATGGGCATTTTTACATTTCTATAATTTGGTAACCTACTCTCCAGGTTTACCCACGGATAATGTAAATAAATGTCTTGAAGAAAGCTTGGGATTAGCGCGTGAAATGGATGATCATAATTTATTGGCAAGTGTACTTGGGGTATATGGTGTTAAAGAGCTCCTTAACGGTAATTTCGGGTCTGCTGAATCTTTCATAGAAGAAAGTTTGTCCGAAGCCCGCCATACAGGCAATGATCGATTAATTGGAGTTGCGGTCTACCGTCAGGGGCTTTTGGCTTCTTATCGGTCGGACAATAAATTGGCACGTAAACTCTTTGAGGAGAGCCTAATTTTCCTTCGTCGCGCAGGTGATCTTAGATCGTTGGCATTAGGATTAAACTTCCTCGGAATGATTAGCAATGATCAAGGTAATTGGGATGTCGCTAGGGGCTATTATCAGGAAGCTCTGTTTCTTGCCGAGGAAGCACATGACCGTTCATCGATATCAGTTTATCTATTAAATCTAGGAAGTTTGTTCCTTCTTTTGGGTAATTTTGATCAAGCATTAATTTTTCTACACCAAGCAGAGGGATTGGTTCATGATACACAAGACGACCGTTTTCTTGATGTTATTCTTAGTAATCAAGGGGAACTAGCTTTCTTTCAAGGAGATTTCGATCGAGCAATGGCTCTCCAATGTAAAGTATTGGAACTTCCACAATGGAATTCCGATAAAGCGAGTACTTTTTGCCTTCTGGCCAATATTGAACGTATTCAAGGGTTATTACTGAGCGTCTCATAGTTAGCTAAACTTTTTTGATGTGCTAAAACTATAGCATGTCAAAGAAAAAATCACAATCAACAAATTGGAAAGAACGACGCCGTATTCATGCGCTAAAACTTAAGCGTAA
>CAIWRB010000238.1 GCA_903914955.1 uncultured Chloroflexota bacterium
CGGGGAAATACTCAACGCTGATATTCAAGTGGAAATTTTGATCAGTATTATCAAGCTCGTTTTCAAGCAAATTAATTACTTCTTCTGTGAAATTAAATAGACTCTTCACCAAGGTGTCAGACTCGGCAATTAATATTTCAATGCCTTCGAACGCTATTTTTTTCATCAAGTTTCCCTTTTATCGAAACCTAAATTTAAATAAAAAAAGGTTATGATAATAGCCATAACCGCGGGAAAAAACGATAATTGATTCTTTGGCGGCCTGGCAATCTTAATTGTGTTTCCACAACATTAGATCCATGACTTTGCGTACTCTGCTTTTCAACAGGTTTGCTATTTACGAGAATTTCTATGGATAATATCACAATCTTGCAATTTTGCAAGGTTCAGACGAGCGGCGCGAGCCGACAAGATCATTCGCGAAGCGACTTTGAACTATGTAAGTGAACTTGTACGGTATTTGGGTGGAATTAATATTTATCGTGTAGCCAATAAGGTATAATAATTTTACAATCATAAATTCGGGAATGTAGAGAATACTCGCCCGTAGATTGGAGAGCGGATCGCGCCTGGCTTGCGCTGATCCGCTCATTATTTTTCATGTTGATTATTTTATATTGACAGATTACTGACAAACGCTTATTATGACTTGCATGACAAAGAAAAACGATCCTCTAAAGAAAAGAAAATTAAATGATCGGATTACTATCCGTCTGGATGAAGAAGCAAAAGAAAACATACAGAGTATTCAGACATTGCTTGCTGATTCCGTTCGTGGTCAATTGTCTGTGACAGACGCTGTGCATGCTGCGCTGCGGGTTACAAAGGATAAATTAAAGGCTATGCCGAAATAGATATTTTTGGAATCTATCACGATCCAATAATAGTTGGAATTGGGGTTTGTTGGATTGGGTTTTAGAGAAGTTAGGATTTAGAAAGTAAAAAGTCCCTGTGCTCTAACACAAGGACTTTTCAAAAAAGGGCGGAAAAAGGTTTTACGGGAACCTTAACAATCGAATATCAAATTATATGACATTCAATGTCCGCGCTGTGCCCCAGCCAGGAGTCGAACCCGGAACCTACTGATCCGAAGTCAGGCGCTCTATCCATTGAGCTACTGGGGCGTGCCCGAAATTATACACGATTGCAAGCTGCATGATAGAATCATTTATCTCTTTAAAAGGATATTTATTTATGACAGATATAAAGGCATTTAGTGAGCTTGTTATCGGTAATCTTGAAAAGGTGATCGTTGGAAAGCGCCAATCTATAGAATTGATCGTGATCGGATTGTTGTGCCAGGGACATGTACTAATAGAGGATGTGCCCGGCGTCGGAAAGACCATGCTTGCGCGCAGTCTTGCCCGTTCGTTGGATTGCACATTCAATCGGATTCAGTTCACGCCAGATATGCTTCCAAGTGATGTGACCGGGGTCTCCATCTACAACCAGCAAAAGAATAAATTTGAATTTCGCCCGGGGCCGATCATCGGGCAGGTCATTCTTGCGGATGAGATCAACCGCGCCACCCCGAAAACTCAGGCCGCGTTGCTTGAGGCTATGGAAGAACGTCAGGTGACCGTGGATGGCACGACCCATATTTTGCCAAAACCATTTATGGTGATGGCGACCCAAAATCCAATTGAATATGAAGGTACTTTTCCGCTCCCTGAGGCGCAGCTCGATCGTTTCCTGCTTCGCTTGCGGCTGGGATATCCGTCGATGCAGGATGAGATCCGTGTGCTGGATGATCAGCAGATACAACATCCATTTGAGGTGTTGAAGTCTATTGTGAAGTTGAAGGAGATATTAAAGGCCGTTGATGATGTAAAACGTATTTATATTTCTCCAGCCATTAAACGATATATTGTTGAATTAACCACGCGCACTCGTCAGAGTGCAGATGTCTATCTTGGCGCAAGTCCACGCGGTAGTCTTTCGCTTGCCCGTGCTGGACAGGCGCGCGCCGCGTTGATGGGCCGCGACTTTGTCCTGCCGGATGACATTCAAGCGCTAGCAGTGGCTGTCCTGGCGCATCGCATTATTGTCAGCCCCGCCGCGCGTTTGAGTGACCTAGGTTCAGACCGCATCATACAGGAAGTTGTTCACGCCATGCCCGTGCCTGGCGGTGACTTTGCACCCGAACCAGAACGGAAGAATTCAAAATGAGATCAGGGCGAATCATACTCGCCTTAATCTTGGTGATCGGTTCTTTGGGGGTGCTGACGACGGGCACCATTATGTATTCACGTTTCCTCTACCTCGGCGTTCTATTGGCAGTCGGAAGTTGGCTCTGGATGCGCTGGGCTGTCCGTGGATTGCGTGTCACTAGGAATGCGCGCGTTCAGCGTGCAAATGTAGGCGACGTTTTCGAAGAAAAATTTGAAGTTACAAATAATAGCCGTGTGATGGTACCGTGGGTCGAGATCATTAATCAATCTCTGATTCCCTTTGCGGCTGGCTCGCGCTTGTTTACTTATTTGAACGGCCGTCAAAAGCAGACTTACCTTGCACGCACCTGGCTAACCAATCGTGGAGGTTTTTTGCTTGGTCCGACGCGCATCTCCACCGGCGACCCGTTTGGTTTTTTTAGTACAAGCAAAGAGATTGAGTCAACTCAAACACTTGTGGTATTTCCTGTGATATTTGAAATAAACTCATTCCTGTTTCCGCCAGGGCTGCTACCCGGTGGACAAGTCATTCGCAGAAAATCATCTGACATTACTCCACACGCGGCGGGAGTGCGTGAATACGTGCATGGTGATGCAATGAAACGCATCCATTGGCCGACAAGCGCCAGACGCAATCAGTTAATGGTTAAGGAGTTTGAGCAGGACCCGCAGGCAGAGATCTGGCTGTATCTTGATTCTCAAAAAGATGTGCATACTGCAAAACCGCATCAAGTGGAAGAAATTCCGGTGGAAGTATTGATGTTTAAGAAAAAGCCAAAGTTCAAAATGCCGCCATCCACGCTTGAATATTCCATCAGCATCACAGCTTCACTTGCCCATTATTTCGTTGGTCAACGCCGCGCGGTGGGATATGTCAGCGCGGGCCAAACTTTCACTGTACTTTCCGCGGAACATAGCGAAAGGCAGGAAACAAAAATTTTGGAGACGCTGGCTTTCGTCGAAGCCAATGGCGGTATTTCTATTGCCGCGCTTGTCGCGGTGCAATCCTCGCAGTTGCCGCAAGGTTCAAGTGTCATCCTGGTTTCCCCAACCGTGCGCCCCGACCTCATTCACGCGGTCGAAGATCTGCAGAGACGTTTTTTGAGGCCCATGGTAGTGCTGCTGGATGCCGAAACCTTTGGCGGCGCGCGCGGCACCGATAAACTTATTAGTTCCCTGCGCGAGCGGCGCGTTCCCGTCGTGGTAATAAAATGTGACTCTGATCTCACGCAAGCGCTTTCAGTTGTTCCCACCACCATAAATACACAGGATATGAGACAATGGAAAACTCCCGTATTATCACATTAGATTTGAATTTTCAAAATAAGACACAAGCCATAGCGTCTTATTTAATTCGACATGAATATGGCGCAGTGCTCATCGAAAGCGGACCAGGCTCGACTCTTTCCGGTCTGGAAGCTGGTCTTGCAAAAGAGAATTTATCTCTCCGTGACATTACCCACGTCCTGCTCACGCACATTCATCTCGACCATGCGGGCGCAGCAGGTTGGCTTGCACGTCAAGGTGCGCAGATATTTGTCCACCCGAATGGCGCGGCGCATATGCTAAACCCTGAGAAACTCATTGCCAGCGCCACGCGCATTTACGGGGATAAGATGCAAACTCTCTGGGGTGAGTTTTTGCCCGTTGCTCAGGATCAACTCACAGTCCCGCAGGATGCGCAGGAGATCATCATCGGTAATCTGCGTTTTCTTCCGATCAACACACCGGGTCATGCAGAGCATCATTATTCCTATATCTTCGAAGATCTATGTTTTAGCGGAGATGTGGGCGGTGTGCGGATCCCGGGCTATCCATATTTGCGTGCGCCGATGCCTCCGCCTGAATTGCATTTTGGAAGATGGCGTGAAAGTATTATACGATTGCGCGCCTTAAAATTTACGCGCATCGCTCCAACTCATTTTGGGATTTTTGATGACGCCGATTGGCAGTTGAATGAATTACAAAAGAATTTAGATGCGACCGAAAAATGGCTCGAAGAAATTATGCCCGCCAACCCGCCCGTGGATGAATTGCGTGCGAAGTTGGAAGATTTGATGAATGAACAATGCCTCGCTGAAAACTTGAGTGAAGAAGTGATCCAGTCTTATGCGCTGGCAAACCCGATCGCCATGAGCGCGGACGGCCTGATGCGCTACTGGAAAAAAGTGAGAATGTAAATTGAAAAACACGGCGCTTAAAAAATATGTCAGAATGGGACAATAAAGTTATACTCAGTCTTAAGGAGACTCATATGAAAGACTTTCTCGCGATCTCAGATTATTCATCTGATGAAATTCAAGACCTGCTCGATCTGGCAGTGAAACTAAAGAAACAATATTTCAAAAAAGGCAACAAACCGATCTTCAAAGGAAAAGTGTTGGGAATGATCTTTCAGAAACCAAGCCTGCGTACCCGTATTTCATTTGATATGGCCATGCGCCATTGCGGTGGCGATGCGTTGTATCTTTCACCGAGCGAGATCGGCCTCGGCAAACGCGAATCCATTGCGGATGTGGCGCGAGTCTTGTCGGGTTATGTGCAGGCGCTCATGGCGCGGGTATTCGAGCACGATCATGTTATGGAGCTGGCGACCTGGGCCGAAATTCCCGTTGTGAATGGCTTGAGCGATTACAACCATCCCTGCCAGGGCATGGCGGATGCGTTGACCATTCAGGAAAAATTTGGGAAAAATTCCAGCGGTTTGAATGTCAGTTATATCGGTGATGGGAATAACGTCACGACTTCATTGATGCATGTCTCTGCCAAATTGGGTTGGAATTTTACTGTCGCGACTCCCGAAGGCTATGATGTCAACTCAAAGGCAATAGAAGTCGCGCGGAAGATCGCGAAGAAAACAAAAAGTAAGCTGACCTTTCTGCGCGATCCGCATGAAGCTGTCAAAGGCGCGCATGTGATCTATACAGATACATGGACTTCGATGGGACAGGAAGAGGAAACTGCCAAACGAGAACTGGTATTCCCTCCATATCAAGTCAATACGAAACTGGTCGGCGAAGCAGATAAAGATGTGATCGTTATGCACTGTCTGCCAGCGCATCGCAACCACGAATTGACAGATGAAGTTGCCGATGGCAAACATTCGGTAATTTTCCCGCAGGCACATAATCGCTTGCACGCGCAAAAGGCGATATTGGCGCGTTTGTTTGAAGTGGCGTAAAAACAGGAATTAGTAGTTGAAATCACCTAATTACCTGATCACCTAAATTACCTATAGGATAAATATTTAATGAACACACAAGACTTTATCAAAATGGAAGAAGAGTACGGCGCGCATAACTATCACCCTTTGGATGTGGTCATCGAAAAAGCTGAAGGCGTCTGGGTTTATGATGTGACTGGCAAGAAATATCTCGATTGTTTGAGCGCATATTCGGCGGTCAACCAGGGGCATGTTCATCCGCAAATTTTGCAGGCGCTGCTCGACCAAGCCAAGCGAGTCACGCTCACATCGCGCGCATTTCGCAATGACCAATTGCCGCTGCTCTATAAAGAACTTTCCGAGATGACCGGCTACGAAATGTCACTGCCGATGAATTCAGGCGCAGAGGCCGTTGAGACGGCTGTCAAGCTTGCGCGCAAGTGGGCTTATCAAGTCAAGAAAATCCCACGCCATCAAGCCGAGATCATTGTCGCTGCGGGGAATTTCCACGGACGCACCGTGACCATTGTTTCATTTTCCACCGAGCCATCATATCGCGACGATTTTGGCCCGTTCACTCCTGGCTTTGTCACCGTCACATACGGCGATGCAGATGCGATTGAAAAGGCGATCACGCCCAACACTGCCGCAGTTTTGCTGGAGCCCATTCAGGGTGAGGCTGGCGTCATCATTCCGCCAGCTGGATATTTGAAGAAGGTCGCTGAAATTTGCAAGAAGAACAATGTACTCTTTGTGGCGGATGAAATTCAAACCGGTCTTGGTCGGACGGGCAAACTGTTTGCGGCGCATCACGAAGATGTCCGCGCTGACGTAACCATTATCGGCAAAGCTCTGGCTGGCGGTTTTTATCCTGTCTCAGCGGTGCTGGCGGATAAATCCATTCTCGGCTTGTTCACACCCGGTGAGCACGGATCCACTTTCGGCGGTAATCCGCTCGCAGCAGCAGTATCCCGCGCGGCGTTAAGAGTGATTCGCGATGAGAAATTGGCGGAACGCTCACTCGAATTGGGTGAATATTTCGTCGAGCAGTTGAGCGAAATTTCCAGTCCGCATGTCAAGGAAGTTCGCGGGCGTGGATTGTTGATCGGTGTTGAACTCAAACCTGAGGCGAAAGGAGCGCGTCGTTTTTGTGAGGCTTTGCAAATGAAAGGCATTCTCGCCAAAGAGACGCACGATAATGTCATCCGTTTTGCCCCGCCGCTGGTGATCGATAAGGAAACAATTGATTGGGCGCTTCCATCCATTCGTGAAGTGCTCAATATGGCGTAGATTTTCAAAACCCTGAAGGTTGTGAACCTTTAGGGTTTTTTTTGTGGAGGCATATTATGTACATAGGAATACCAAAAGAAAGTAGGCCGTTTGAATATCGAGTGGGTCTTTCTCCGGCCGGGGTGGATATCCTTTCTCAGAACGGGCATCAAATTTTTGTAGAACATGATGCAGGTGTTGGGGCAGGATTCAGTGATCGGGAGTATGAAAAGTCGGGTGCGCGCATCGCCTATTCCGCAGAGGAAGTTTTTGGCCGCGCAGATCTGCTACTTAAAATCTCACGTCCATTAAAAAATGAATTGGAATGGATGAATGAAGGTACGATCCTTGCCGGGCTGCTTCACCTTGCTTCGAGTTCACAGGATCAAATTGACCTGTTGTTGGAAAAGAAGATCACTGCGCTTGCGTACGAGCAGATCACGGATGCGTCAACTGGTGCCCTGTCTGTTTTGCGCCCATTCAGTTTGATTTGCGGCGCAATGGTTCCTCAGATCGCGGCGCGTTTGTTGCAGAATAATTGGGGTGGTAAGGGGATTTTGCTGAGCGGCTTGCCCGGCGTTCCTTCAGCAGAAGTGGTGATTATTGGCGGCGGGGTCGTGGGGTTGGCCGCTACACAAGCCATGCTTGGTGCAGGTGCACAAGTGACAGTGATAGACAAAAATTTAAGCGTGCTGGAAAAGATATCCGAACGATTTCCCCGCGCAGTGACTATGACCTCGACAAAACGTAATATCGAGCGCGCTACTGCGTTCGCAGATGTTGTGATAGGAGCAGTGCTGATCAGCGGTCAACGTGCGCCAGTGGTGGTCTCGCGTGAAATGGTGCGCGCCATGAAACCGCGCTCCATCATTATTGATGTCAGCATTGATCAGGGTGGCTGTGTGGAAACATCACGTCCGACCACGCATGAGCATCCCACATTTGTCGACGAGGGCATGGTGCATTATTGTGTACCGAATATCCCTGGCGTGGTGGCTCGTACTGCAAGTCATGTATTTTTGAATGCGGCCCTTCCGTATATTCTTGAAGTGGCAAATAACGGTATCGATATTGTCATAGAACGAAATCCAGACATTGAGTTGGCGATCAATACGCATGCCGGGAAATTACGAAATCTTATTCGCCTAAACGCCAGGGAGGAATAGAATGGTTGCAACAAGTATTTATCAATCACGTGTGACTACTGCCCAGGAGGCCGTCAAAGTCATCAAATCAGGCAATCGCGTTTTTCTTACCGGCAATGTTTCTGTGCCGCAGAAACTCCTCGCGGCTTTGGTGGAGTATGCGCCGACCCTAAACGATGTTGAAGTTTGTCAGGCTTTGACAGTTGGTTCTGCAGACTATGTCGGCCCGGAAATGGAAGGACACCTGCGGGTGAACTCCATGTTCATCAGCGCAAATATCCGCAAGGCCGTGCAGGAAGGCCGCGCAGATTTTACGCCTGTGTTGCTTTCAGAATTTCCGTTGCTTTTCAAACGCGGCGTCCTGCCTTTGGATGTCGCCATCATTCATGTGTCTACGCCAGACGAGCATGGTTTTTGCAGTTTGGGCGTCGAAGTGGGACTCACCAAAACAGCGGCAGAGTCGGCAAAGATCATTATCGCCGAAGTCAACGAAAAAATGCCGCGTACATTGGGAGATTCATTTATCCACGTCAGCCGTCTGACGCATATTGTGCCGGTTAATTATCCGATCCCTGAACATATCATGGCATCCGAAGGCAACTTGGATGTTATCGAAAAGATCGCGGGGCATGTGGCCTCATTGATCCCGGATGGCGCAACGATGCAGCTTGGCATCGGTGCGATTCCGGATGCGGTCTTGAAATATCTTTTTGATAAGAAGGATCTTGGTATTCACACCGAGTTGTTTTCAGACGGCGTGATCGACCTGGTCAACGCGGGTGTGTTGACCAATGCCCGCAAGTCACTACACCCCGGTAAAATTGTTTCTGGATTTATCCTCGGCACAAAACGATTATATGATTGGGTGGACGATAATCCAATGATCGAATTGCACCGCTCGGAATATGTAAATGATCCGTTTGTGATCGCGCAAAACGATCGTATGGTGGCGGTCAATTCCGCGATTGAAGTTGATCTGACTGGACAGGTATGTGCTGATAGCATTGGCCCCAAGCTATACAGCGGCGTTGGCGGTCAGCTTGACTTTGTATATGGCGCCTCCCGTTCCAAAGGAGGCGTTCCCATCATTGCCCTGCCAAGTATGGCGACGATGAGAGATGGAACAGTGATCAGCAAGATCGCTGCCATGTTGAAACTGGGCGCTGGTGTTGTCACCAGCCGCAACCATGTCCGCTTCGTAGTGACAGAGCACGGTGTGGCTGATCTTTATGGTAGGACCATTCGTCAGCGCGCACAAGCGCTCATAAATGTCGCAGATCCGCAATTCCGTGAAGGTTTGGAACAACAGGCAAGGGAATTGCATTATTTATAACAAATCTCTTGCGTAGTAAATACTAGCTGAAATATTTAACTGCAGAGACGCAGAGCCCGCTGTTTAAGAACTGTGCACCTCTGCGGTAAATATTAAGTTTTTTGCAAGAGATCTAATTACGATTCGGAATTTCATCAGTTTACTAATGGAATGATAAGGAAGATTTTATGAGAAGAGCAAAGATCGTTGCAACCATCGGCCCGGCTTCTGATTCAAAACAGGTTTTAGAGTCGCTTATCAAAGCAGGGATGAATGTGGCCCGGTTAAATTTTTCACATGGAACACACGAACAGCATCAGGCGCGGGTTGCCGCCATTCGTGCCGCCGCAAAAGAACTTGGAGTGCCCGTGGGAATCCTGCAGGATTTACAGGGACCGAAGATCAGAGTTGGGAAATTGGTTACTCCACTTCAACTTTCGGTCGGTGAAAATGTTTGTCTGTTTGCCACACAGGATGATTCTCCGCAGACGGAATATCAACTCATACCGGTGGATTTTCGTGAACTATTTGATTCTGTCCACCCTGGTGATCGCCTTCTTCTCGACGATGGCCGCCTTGCGCTGGAAGTTGTTTCTGCTGAAGGACGCGTGCTGTATGCAAAAGTTTTGGTAGGCGGCGCATTATCAGCGCATAAAGGGATCAACCTGCCGGGCATAAAACTTCGAATCGCAGGATTCACTGAAAAAGATAAATCTGACCTGGCGTTTGGAATCTCTCAAGGTGTCGATGCGGTTGCGATTTCTTTTGTCCGCAGCGCGGAGGACGTAAAAACTGTCCGCGCTGCGTTGGAGGAACTTTCCGTTGGTAAGCGTGTGCCTCTGCTGATCGCAAAGCTGGAAAAACCGGAAGCCATGAACGAGTTGGAAGCCATCCTCGATGTGGTGGATGGCGTGATGGTTGCGCGCGGTGACCTTGGCGTGGAGCTGCCACCTGAACGCGTGCCTTCCCTGCAAAAGCACATTATTCATTCTGCGAACGCGCGCGCCAAGCTGGTGATCACAGCCACACAAATGCTTGAATCCATGATTCAGAATCCACTTCCGACACGCGCCGAAGCCTCTGATGTAGCCAATGCAATTTTCGATGGGACAGATGCGGTCATGCTTTCAGCGGAAACAGCATCTGGCGATTATCCTGCTGAAGCTGTTGCCATGATGTCACGTATTGTAAAGGAAGCCGAAGCTCACTTCCTCGAGTGGGGGAGTCGTCAGGATCGCAAAGCAGGCTTGGGTGAAAGCGATGCCGCTTCGATGGCGCGCGCAGCCAACGTACTGGCTGAAGATCCCGAAGTCCGCGCAGTATCTGTTTTCACAATGCAAGGTCGGTCAGCCTGGCTGATGTCGAAAGCCAGACCGTCAAAACGTATCCTTGCTTTCACGCCGGATCAGGAAACATTTAATCAACTTTCATTTTTATGGGGCGTTCAACCCTATCTCGCAAAATTCGCGGTCACAATGGATGAAATGATAGCGGATGTTGACGCGGCTTTGTTGCTATCAGGAATTCAATCTGGTCAGCAGGTTGTGCTACTTTGCGGTTACCCGGTTGGCGCGCAGCGTCCGCCAAACCTGGCTTTGCTGCACACGGTCGGCAGTGACGCGACAGTAAACCTCGCGCGAAAACTGGCAGAAGGAAATGTGAAGAAATAATTTATTTTGGATTTTCATCTTATAAAATTTATCAAGCGGATGCAGTTTCATTCGCTTCTTTTTGGCGCAGCCGCCTACGGGGGTAGCTGGTAATTGATCCTGATCAATATCATTCCCGCGTCGCGATCAGAATCCCAATTCCGATCAACACACCACCAGCCAGGAAGAGCGGGGTGATTCTTTCAGCGAGGAAAAACCATCCGAGCAGCGTACCCACTACCGGCTGGGCAAAGAACGTCAATGAAGCCACAGCGGCGGGCAATTCAGCGAAGGCGTAATTCCAAAGGAACATCGCGATGGCTGTTGAAATGATCCCCAGGAATAATAATCCACCGATGATGCCGGGGGTGATCAGCCCGATGCCCTGAGTTTTTATTTCCCAAATTCCAAACAATAAGCTCGAAGGGATGCCGCCTAAAAGCATGATCGCGCTTGAGGTCAACAGGTCGCCATTTTTTGAGACTTTACGTACCAGCACAGAATATAAAGCCCACGTTAGCGCCGCGGCGAGCAGACTCATGTTGCCCCAAAATAAAGTTGGCGAAAGTTCTGCGTTGCGCGGGTCAATGACTGCCAGCACGCCAAGTGTTGAAACAGCCAGCGCGATCATGCGGCGCGTTGTTGTTTTTTCACCGAGTAAAAAGGGAGCGAAGAGTAAAACAAAAGCGGGCGTGGCCGATGTGACAAGTGAACCGTTGGAAGCGGTCGAAAGTTTTGTGCCTACGAATTGAAATCCAAGCGAGATGCCATAGCCCATAACGCCGACAAAAAAACTATTCCAAAATTGTTCCTTGGAGATCGCGGGTTTATTTTTTCGGAAATAGATCACAATTCCCAATGCCATGGAGCCCATTACGAGACGGATCGTCAACAAGGCAAACGGGGGAATTACTTCAAGAACGATCTTGCTGACGACATACATTCCGCCCCAAATTGCGGCGGCGCCGAGACCTGCGAACAACCCTGCGATGCTGTGCTTTTTCATAATCCCCCGATTATACCGAAGTTATACTTATCCACGTTCCATAGCTGACAGCAATTCTCAATAGATATTATCGATATAGGGAAAGGAAGTGTTTGGACGCTGGTTAGAAAGTACCTGAAAACTCTATAACGCAAAAGCGCAAAGCGTTAAGATTTTGACTTTTTAAATTGGTTTCGTTTATGCCTCATCGAAAATCTTCTACTCAAAAATATTCTTTGAGCTTCCGCGATTTTTCTTGATCTCGGCGCGCTTCTTTTTCCCCTTCAATCTTTCCTCTTTCGACGCCTTTGTCGGCCTGGTTTTTTGACGTAGTTTCGGCTTTTCACTGGCTTTACTCACCAATAGATTCAGCCGCTCGATCGCATCTTCGCGATTCTTTTCCTGTGTGCGGAATTTACTGGCTTCGAGGAGCAGCACACCCGAGTCGGTCATGCGTTTTCCCGCCAGTTTGATCAGGCGCAATTTTACATCCGCCGCCAGAGAAGGGGAGTTGGTTACGTCAAAGCGCAGCTGCACAGCAGTCGACACTTTATTTACATTCTGTCCACCCGGCCCGCTGGCGCGGATATATTCAAGAGTGAGTTCTTTTTCGAGATTCTTCATATCCCCAAAATTATACCTGTAGGGACACAGCATTGCCGTGCCCCTACAATAAAATTATTCTTTCACGATCCGAGGTGTGAAATACCAAAGCACCGCGAGAATTCCACCACCAACCAGGAATGGAACAGGTCCGCCAAACCATTGGAAGAGAGAGCCGTAGAATAATGGCGCGATCGCATTTGCCAAACTGTAGACCGAAGTGGATACACCCAACATTCCGCCCACTTCGCTTTTTTCAGATGACTTCGTGATCAAGCTGTTAATTGCGGGATGTAACACACCTCCGCCTAAAGCCGCGGGGAAACTTGCGATCAACAGCCAAATGATTCCAAACCAGCCGCGGGCAGATTCGGCGGGCAGCTGAATGTCTATCGATTGAATGGCAACTCTAAATGCGCCCTGACCCGCTAAACTGTCCAGCACTTTAACTTTGTCATACCAGGGAACTGGCACAGCAGGCGTCAGTCCAGTTCCGATCAATCCGATTGCCAGCGTAGAGACGCCCAAGAGAACCAGCCAGCGATCTCCTTTTTGTTTCGACCATTTTCCGATCAATCCACCCTGCACCACGATGATGAATAAACCTGCGAGAACAAACAAGCCTGACGTATCGCGAGCATCCATGCCCAGGCGAGTCAGCGTGAAAAGGGAAAAAAGTTGTTCATACCCGCCGAACGCGATCTGATAAAAGAACATGATGATCAGCAAAAATCCAATGGCGGGACGTCCCAGGGCTTGTCTGATCGCGCCAAAGGAGAGCGGTCTTTTCCGCGCTGATGCCGGGTCTACGCCTTCGGTCAGAGTTTCGCGGAACCAGAATGTGGTCAACAGGATGGATGTGAACGAGAAGAGCGCGGCGGTGAATGCAACGGCTTGGTAATTTTGTCCGGTCGAGGCCAGCACCACGAAGGCGATGATCGGTCCGAGGACAAATCCCACACCGAACGCCGCCCCTACCAGGCCAAGTCCCTGGGTGCGAGTTTTTTCGTTTGTACTGTCAGCGATGGCGGCCTGGGCGGTTGAGATGTTCGCGCCAGAAAGCCCGTCAATGATGCGAGAAAGGAATAACAGCCAAAGTGAATTTGCAAAGCCGAGCAGGATGAAGCCCGCCAAGGTACCGATCTGACTCGCGACCAAAATCGGTTTGCGTCCGAAACGGTCTGAAAGGCGTCCCAAGATCGGGGCACCTAAAAATTGCATCATCGGGTACGTGGCTTGTAGAATTCCGATCACCAGCGGAGATGAGCCAAAGCGCGCCGCATATAAAGGCAATAAAGGAATGATAATGGAGAGTCCCATCAAGTCCACGAGCACGATGACCAGTACGGGAAGGACGCGTTTGAAATCTAGTTTTTCGGATGTGGGTTCTGTTGTCATGTTTTCCTAAGATAAACCCTCCCCTTGATCCGCTCTTTGGATTTTGGGGAGGGCAGCCTGTTTTATTTTAGAACATCAAAGCGTTGACTCTGTCGATCGTTTTGGGGGCGGGTCTCAGATCCGCTTCGGTCAGGCGGTTGAGGGGTGTATCCACAAGATTGTAGATCGAAGTCAGATTCGGTTTGGATGTATCCAGATAAAGCAGTCCCGTCAACATCCAGGCGTTGCGCTGTGCTTCTTCCATCACGCGCATCGCTTCAATGCGGCTGGAGGTATCGTAGCCTTTTTCGAGATTCTTTAAGATCACAACTGAACCGTCGTGCATGGCAACTTCACGAACTTCGCCATCCGCCATTTCGTCTTCAAGCATGATCTCGTTGCGCGGCGCGATGTAGGAAATTTCGTGCAAAGGTTCTTCGTGATCCTTGCCCCAGGCGTAGGAGTGATAGGCGTTGACCTGATTATTGAATGTAACGCACGGGCTGATAATATCCAACAAGGCAATACCGTCATGAGAGAGCGCGGCTTTGAGTAATTCTTTAACCTGCTTTGGGTTGCCCGCGAACGAACGCGCAACAAAGGTCGCATTTGATACGAGCGCTTCCATGCAAATGTCAATTGGCATATATGGATTTTCGCCCTGTTTTTTCAGGCTCAAACCTTTTTCAGCGGTCGCTGAGAATTGACCCTTTGTGAGTCCGTACACGCCGTTATTTTCAACGATGTAGACCATATTCACATTGCGGCGCATGATATGTTTGAACTGTCCCATGCCGATGCTGGCCGAGTCGCCATCACCTGAAACGCCGACCCCTTTGAGGTGATAATCGCCGAACAACGCGCCCGTCGCGATCGAGGGCATGCGTCCGTGCAGGCTGTTGAATCCGAATGAGCGATTGAGGAAGTATGTCGGTGATTTTGAAGAGCAGCCTATGCCGCTGAACTTCACAACATTTTCAGGAACGATATTCATTTCATATAAGGCGGTCACAATTTGATTCGAGATCGAGTTATGTCCACAGCCCTGGCACAAGGTGGTGGGAGCGCCGCGATAATCATTTTTGGTAAGGCCAGCGAGATTGACATTCGCAGTTGCGCCAGCCATGGGGAGGGTTTCTGTCATTTTTAATTACTCCTTCTTCTTTCTACTTCCGCTTCGTCTTAGACTTTGGGCCTGCTATGGCTTTCGTAGTCACTTTCTTGGCTGATGCCTTTTTGGCGGACACAGCTTTCCGTGCCGTTGGTTTCTTCTTGGCAGGGGCGGTTTTCGCCGCAACTTTTTTCACTGCTTTCTTTGCTTTGTACTTCGCCAAAATACCCTCGCGCACCCACTTCGCTGAAGCAGGCATGCCGTCACCATACGCTACAACTTTAAAGTTTGGCGCGTATTGGGGATATTCAGTCATCAGGATCTGTGCCATTTGCCCATCGCGGTTCATTTCAACAATGAAAATTTGATCGTACTTCGCGAGGAAAGTATCCACTTCCTTGGTGCAGGGCAGTGCGCGGATGCGCAGGAAATCTGTTTTGAGGCGATGTTCCTTTTCAAGTTGATCCTGCGCTTCAAGAATGGCGGATTCGGTGGAACCATACCCAAGGATGCCGACCGTTGCGCCTTTCTTTCCATGAAGTACAGGTGCAGGCACATAGTGTTTGGCGGTTTCATGCTTTTTCTTTAAACGATCCATATTCTTCAAATACATACCGGATTCTTCAGTGTATTTGGCGTATTCATCATGACCTGTGCCGCGTGTTAAGTAGGAACTAAGCGGGTGTTTATTCCCAGGGAATGTACGATATCCAATTCCATCACCATCCTTATCGAGGTAACGTCCCCAGCTTCCTTTAAGTTCTTCAATATCGCTTTCCATAAGAACCTTGCCGCGATCCATGGGGGTATCCGGATATTGGAAAGGTTTACTGATCCACTGATTCATGCCCATATCAAGATCACTCAAAACAAACACGGGAGTTTGGATCCGCTCAGCAATATCGAAGGCTTTCCAGCCGAATTCAAAACATTCATAAACGTCGCCAGGCAGGAGAATCACAGATTGAGAATCACCGTGACCGATGAAGTATGTAAAGGTCAGGTCGCCTTGTGAAGTGCGCGTGGGTAAGCCTGTGCTTGGGCCGATGCGCTGCACATCCCAGATCACAACGGGGACTTCCGCATAATAAGCGAGGCCTGCAAATTCGGTCATCAGCGAAAGGCCGGGACCAGAGGTGGAGGTCATTGAGCGCAAACCAGCCCAGCCCGCGCCAATGGACATGCCCAGCGCGGCGAGTTCATCTTCGGCTTGCACAACGGCATAGGTATGTTTGCCATCTTCGCGTTTGCGAAGTTGCGGCAGATAATCATTCAGAGACTCAGCCAAAGAAGTTGCAGGTGTGATCGGATACCATCCCACAAACTGTACTCCGCCGAAAATTGATCCAAGCGCTCCGGCCATGTTGCCGTCTGCCATGATCATGCCTTCGGTCTTGTCCATCGGCTCAAGGTGGAAGGGGTCTTTCTTTTCGAGATTGATTTTTGCCCATTCAACACCAGCTTTGACAACGTTGAAATTCATGTCAATTGGTTTTTGTTTCTTCTTGAAATGGAAATCGAGCGCGGAGTATATTTTTTCCATATCCAGACCGATCATGTGCGCCAGAACTCCAACATAAACCATGTTGCCGACCAGATCGCGATAGTCAGCTGGTACATTTGGATCGTTGCGAATGATGGCTTTTACAGGCATCGGGTAAACAGCAATGTCATCGCGAGTGATGGACAGCTTGATGTCATCAGCGTAAAAGAATGCTCCGCCTGGTGCGACAGATGCCAGATCACGGACGAACGAATTGGTGTTCATCGCGATGACGATGTCACGTTTTTCGTGATGAGCGATGAATCCATCCTTGTTGGCGCGGATGGTGTACCAGGTTGGCAATCCCTGAATGTTGGAGGGGAAAAGGTTCTTACCCGAGACTGGAATTCCCATCTTGAAGATGGCGCGCAGGATGGTGTTATTGGCGGTGGAACTGCCCGAACCATTTACTGTGCCGACCGTTATTGAAAAATCATTTATGACCTTGTTCATATGACTCCTTAATTTATGACGGCCGATTCGCAAGCAGGTCGATATGGGTGACCAGTGCTTTGCGCCCAGCCGCGTAATTTCCATTGCAAATACTTTGAACCATTGTTTTGTGAAATCCCCAAACTTCTTCGAGATAATCCATTCCACCCGCGTACAAG
The DNA here is from genome assembly GCA_903914955.1 of uncultured Chloroflexota bacterium. Lineage (GTDB taxonomy): Bacteria > Chloroflexota > Anaerolineae > Anaerolineales > Villigracilaceae > Villigracilis. The sequence continues at coordinate 16,940 of CAIWRB010000238.1, forward strand.
TTTAATCCTACAGCTTCGTATGCTTCCCAATAGGCTTCGAGCAGCCCGGTTACAAAAGGATTGTTGAGGCGGCTGTAAATCAATAAGTGTAGTTTGCGATGTTCTTCATGCGGAACTTGTGTCAGGCTGCCGCGCAGCTTATCAAACGCACGTGTGATAATGGCTTGTAATTCGCGCTTATCATCTTCAGTGAGTAATGTAACCGCTTCATCCCAATATGCGGCTTCGATATGATTTCGTAATTCGGAATATTTTTCGAAATAACTTTGATTAATTGCCAGGGCATACGCTAGACTTTGCTTAACTGCGGGCGCGAACGAATAAACCAAACGCCTCATCCCCGTGCGCGGGCGGACTTCTACAAGCCCAAGCGCGCGCGCCACTTCGAGTTGTTCACGCAAACCTGCCAGACTGATTCCAAGTTCACGGCTCAGGCCGATTAAAGATGGCAGACTGCCTTCAGCTTCTTCATGTGAAGCGAGGTAGCGCAGGAATTCGGATATCTGTGGGGAAGTGCGTTCGCGTATTATCATCGTAGTAATCCGATTAATCAGATTAATATGATTTTACGGGAAATAACCTTGAAAGTCAAGAGAATGAACGTATGAATGTGTAATAGACGCCTTACAAATTCTTAAGAATTACCGCAGAGGCCCAGAGAATTTCGCCATGTGGTAAAAATATTTCGATAGCGTGTCTGGAAAAGACTCTGATTAATGGTAATGCAAATAACGAACACGCCAAATCGATGTTAACTACTTTGAAAAAAATTGGGACGTTTTTAGTTTTCCTGAATGTGCTTTTTTTCGCAAGAACAAAAAAGGTAAGGTATAATCAAAAAACTGCGTATAAAACGCAATTTCATTTCAAGGCTGAGTATGTCAAGCGCATTTAAACTTCCCAACGAATATTGGTCGTCACTTCAAGTCACCCCGCTCGATGTTGAAAATCTACATACTTTTTTGTTCGATCACGAGACACCGCTGCCTGTGAGCGATCTCGCTATTGAATTTGTAGAAGCGCGTATTAAGGCAGAGCGTAATGCTGTTGAAAGCAAACAGAAAGCCGGCGGCAAGAGTTTTCTGCCCAAAGACACTTATCAAACCGGTGATGATCTTGTTTTTCCTGCAATCGAATGGAAACGAGGAAAGGTAATTTCACTACGCCCAGGTGTCAACCCAACCGTTGATGACTTTGATGTTCTAACTGTTGTAATGGAAGATCGTTCTGAGCGGATGTTTGCCGCGAATCTCAGGTCGCATTTTCTAAATGAAACACCGATCTCCATCCCTGAAAGCGATGAGATTACTTCAACATCTGTTTTGCTTGAGCATGGCGATTCGATCGAAAGGAAATTAGAAGCTTCCTTTACTGCGGATGAAGGTCTTATCAAGATCGCGTCACGCTGGTTCCCTCGCGCACTACTGATCGACATCACGCAGGGGCAGTTGAATCTTGCAGAAGCTGTATTGGATATGTCTGGTGGTGAGCCGCTTCGAACAGAAGCAATTATTAAGGACATTGAATTACCCGCTGGCGTAAATCCCAAACTGGCTGAATTCTCCTTGAATTATGCCTTGCAGGACGATGACCGTTTTGATGAGGTTGGCCCTGCTGGGCAGATCTTATGGTGCCTACATCGTCTTGAACCGGATTTTGTTAGAGAAGTTCCGCCGTCTTTACAGTACACTCCGATCGAGTATGACCGCGCTGCCCTTAGCTCAGGGATGAAGAATCTCGAAGCACAGCTTGATGATGAGTTGACTCCGCCTGAGGAAAATGATTCTCGCGGAGACATTTCTTCGCTCACGATCGCCCTGATCTATCCCCATTTGCGCGCAGGTACTTTGCCCATGTCAGCCCGCGCCCGCAAATTATTCCCAACCGCTTACGAATCTCCGCGTGTACGTTTTACTCTTGTGGATGGAAAGACCAAACAGCGCATTCCCGCGTGGGTAGTTCTTGATCACGGATATGTGTTCGGCTTGCGCGAGTGGTATAAATCACATCAACTGATTCCTGGCTCGCTGGTCCAAGTGAAGCGCGGTGAAAATCCTGCTGAAGTGATCGTGGAAGTGAAAAGTCAGCGGTCATCCAAAGATTGGGTGCGTACAGTTTTGATCGGCAAGGATGGCGGGTTTGTCTTCGCTATGTTGAAGCAACCCATTACCGCAGAATTCAATGATCGTATGGCCGTTCATGTCCCTGACTTTAAATCGTTGGATCCGATTTGGGAAAAGAAGCGTCCCTTTGAAGATCTCGTCCTTCTTGTAATGCGCGAATTGACCAAATCAAATCCTCAAGGCCATGTGCACGCCCAGGAGCTATACGCGGCGGTGAATCTTGTGCGACGTGTTCCTCCCGCACCGCTTTTTGCACTATTGGAAGCAAACCCTGTTTTCAATCACGTAGGCGATCTACACTTCCGCTTGGATGAGGAGACAGTATGAGTTTGCTGAAACCCACAATTAAAACACCATTCCATATTGATTTTGATTGGTGGAAACAGAACGAACGGGATTGGCATATATTTTTGCGCTCATTGTTATGCGTCGAGCACCAGCAGGCCTTTGCTGATATCGAGGAAGGCGGATTGATCGATTGGATAGATTCCATGACCGCAGAAGTAAAGCCAGTCGATGCTATTCAACATGCATTAATGAGTCATTGCGCATTGCTGCCCGAATTTTCCGATTCGCGTACTGCAGTAGTCGAAGCGATCTTCCGAAATTTTCTGGTAAATGGGAATGTTCCGCTATCTGCTGAAGATCTCTCGAAGAGACTTGCCCGTCCTGCTGATACCATATTAAGAACAATCGCCGGTCCGCGTGTCTATCGCGGTTTGCGCCCATATCAACAGTCCGTTCCTGGCGCAGAGACAAGCGAATAGAGCGGAAAATTGCCCCCGTAGCTCAACGGACAGAGCGCCTGCCTTCTAAGCAGGATGTCTGAGTTCGATTCTCAGCGGGGGTACTACAAAGTAAACGCATCGTGCATAGCAAGGAGAAAATCTATGCCTACGGTCATTCGTAAATCAAGTACAACGTTTTTGGAAACCCGTCGTGAAATCCTTCACGCCGTGAGTTGGCAGGTTCGTTCCAATGTTTGGAGTCCGCCCACAGACGAATTCGAAACAGACAAAGCGTACGTAGTTCTCGTGGAAATAGCGGGGATGCATGATGACGATTTTGAAGTCTCACTTGAAAATAACCTACTCCTAATTTCAGGGACTCGCTCCGACTTTCTTGAACGACGGGCCTATCAACAAATGGAAATACGATTCGGGAAATTTGAGACTTCCGTTAATTTACCCGGCCCTGTAAATATAGAGCAGGCTCGCGCTGAATATAAAGATGGATTTTTAATGATAATCCTTCCCAAAGAAAAATCAGATTAAAACAAGGTTGAGTAAAAATATGGCCGCAGAACGCTGGCAATCAGGTATTCACGAATTCTTTCAATCGATCGGCGAAACTGACGATGAACTTACCAGGATGTTCATGTCGTCAGCGTTTTCACGCATCCAGAAAAATGACGACCCTTCCGCTCTGCCGGAAAATGGTGAGAAAAGCGAAAAGCAGAAATTTCCAGACGTGCTTCCCATCCTGCCATTACGCGGAGTCGTCGTATATCCCAACACAGCCGTCCCGTTGACGGTGGGGCAGGCCCGCTCCATAAAATTAGTGGATGACGTTGTCGGGGGAGATAAGTTGGTTGGTCTGGTGGCCGCTCTTGACCCAGAGAAGGAAACTCCAGGCCCGCACGAACTCTATCAGATCGGCACCATCGCCACAGTGCATCGTTTGTTGCGCGCTCCCGATGGAACAGTCCGTTTGTTGGTTCAAGGGATGGAGCGTTTTCGTCTTGGTGAATTTGTCGCCGAAGAACCCTATCTAAAAGCGCATATTCACCTGCTTCCTGAAACCGCCGAAGACAATCTAGAAACCAGCGCCCTCGCGCGCAATGCGCGTGACCAATTCCAACAGATCACGCAGATGATCCCGTCTTTCCCTGATGAATTAGTAGGATCGATCACTTCCTTGGAAGACCCGCTTCAAACAGCATATACCATCGCAAACTTCCAGCGGATTAAATTGCAGGACGCGCAAGACATCCTTGAATTGGATTCTGTTTACGAGAAGTTAAAAAAGCTGATCGGGTTACTTGTACGCGAAGCTGAAGTATTGCAGATCGGTCAGAAGATCCAAAACGAAGCGCGCGGCGAGATCGAAAAAGTACAGCGTGATTATTTTTTACGCGAACAGATGAAGGCCATTCAGCGGGAGCTGGGTGAAAAAGACGAACAATCTGAAGAAGCCGAGGAATTTCGCAAAAAGATCGAAGAAGCGAAAATGCCCGAAGAAGCGCTCAAACAAGCCAAACGTGAGTTGGATCGGTTATCACGTTTGCCTACTGCGGCGGCGGAGTATGGCATCATCCGCACCTATTTGGATTGGTTGGTAACGCTCCCGTGGTCGAAATTCACGGACGACAATCTTGATATTACCCATGCGCGCGAAATATTGAATAAGGATCATTTTGGACTCGAGGATGTAAAAGATCGCATCCTTGAGTTTTTGGCGATCCGCAAACTGCGCATTGACCGCAAAGATGAAATGAAAGCGCCCTCCGACGATGTGATCCACCGCGACCGCGAAGGAGTGATTCTGTGTTTTGTCGGCCCGCCTGGTGTGGGAAAAACATCTCTGGGTCAATCCATTGCGCGCGCGATGGAACGAAAATTTATCCGTGCTTCGCTGGGCGGCATCCGTGATGAAGCCGAGATCCGTGGACATCGCCGAACATATATCGGCGCAATGCCAGGACGCATTTTGCAATCCCTGCGCCGCGTTGATTCAAAAAATCCCGTCTTCATGCTCGATGAAGTTGATAAACTCACCTATGATTTTCATGGTGATCCCGCGTCCGCTTTGCTTGAAGTACTCGACCCTGAACAGAACAGCGAATTTCGGGATAATTATCTCGAAGTCTCTTATGATCTTTCGCAGGTGTTCTTCATTACAACGGCCAATACGCTGGAGACTATTCCCGGCCCATTACGCGACCGCATGGAAATGATCTTTCTTTCAGGGTATACCGAAAATGAAAAAATAGCCATTGCGCGCGGGTACCTCATCCCGCGCCAAATTCGCGAGAATAGTTTGCGTGAAGGGGAAGTTTCATTTAACGACGAGGCCTTGAAGATGATCGTTCGTCAGTACACACGTGAAGCGGGTGTGCGAAATTTGGAACGTAAGATCGGCGCTGTCTGCCGCAAAGTTGGCACAAAAATCGCTGAAAACAAAGGCGAGAAATTTGAGATCACGCCAGAGCTTATCGAGGAATATCTCGATCATCCTATCTACTTTGGCCCTGAGGAAATGAACAAGCGTACCTCCATTCCGGGTGTGGTGCCAGGCCTCGCCTGGACTTCGTTTGGCGGAGATATTCTATTTATTGAAACAACTGCCATGCCCGGCGGCCGCGGATTTCAAGTGACTGGCTCGATCGGCAACGTAATGCAGGAGTCAGCGCGCGCCGCTTTATCTTATGTTCGTTCGCGCGCCGTTTCATTGAAAATTCCCCAGGAATTCTTTGAAAAATTTGATCTGCACATGCACATTCCTGCCGGCGCACAACCGAAAGATGGCCCATCCGCGGGCGTGGCCATGGCTACCTCTTTGGTGTCGTTGATCTCCGGACGCAAGGTTAAGCCTCAAGTTGGAATGACCGGCGAGATCACATTAAGAGGTCAGGTTCTGGCGATCGGCGGCGTCAAGGAAAAAGTGTTGGCGGCGCATCGAAATGGGCTTACGACGGTTATCCTGCCAAAGCGCAATGAACAGGATATTGATGATGTGCCCGAAGAGATCAGGCAATCCATGAAATTTATTTTTGCAGAATCTGTTGAGGATGTCCTAAACGCCGCATTGGAAAAAGCAAAGCCAGTGAAAAAACAACCAAATAAATCGATCAAGAAAAAAACCACTCAATCGAAAGTAAAGAAAAATGTCAAAGCCAAAAATACTCCTCGCAGAAGATGATGCCATCATGGTTTCGTTGTTGAAGACGCTACTGAATATGGAAGGATTTGACGTGGTGGCGCTGTTTTCGGATTCTGATGTCCCCAATGCGGTCCGCTCGGAGAAACCAGACATCCTATTAATGGATGTCCATTTAGCGACTCAAAACGGTTTGGATATTTTGGATCAGATTCGCAGTGCTGAGGATATAAGCAGCGTTTACGTGGTTATGTCTTCCGGCTCAAATGTTGAGGATGAATGTATGAAACATGGAGCTGATATTTTTTTACTTAAGCCTTACATGCCGGACGAATTGATCTCAATATTAAAACGTGCGATTAGACCTGTTTGATATCCAAGTGAATATCCTTGAATTTTGTTTTCCCAGAGATTATGATGGTGCATTAAAATTATGGCAGGGTATGGAGTTTGGCGTGCAGGTGGGTCGATCAGATGCACCTGAAGAAATTCAAAAAAAACTTCAACGCGACCCTGATCTTTTTTTAATAGCAGAAGTTGACAACGAGATCGTTGGCACGATCATTGGGGGCTATGATGGTCGCCGCGGCATGATCTATCATCTTGCGGTACATGCGAGCGTGCGTGAGCAAGGCATTGCAAGCCTGCTTCTCAATGAAATCGAGAAACGTTTGAAAACCAAAGGCTGTTTAAAATGTTACCTGCTCATCGATGCTGATAACGAGGATGCCGCTCAATTTTATGTAAAACGCGGCTGGTACGAAATGAAAGCCGACCGCATCTTTGGAAAAGAATTATCGTAATGATTCGTTTTGGGATATTAACTCTGTCTGACCGCTCGGCGCGTGGAGAGCGTGCTGATGCGTCTGGCCCTGCGCTGGCAGATCTTATCCGCGCTCAAAACTGGTCAGTCGCCGAGCAAGCAATCCTCCCCGATGATGAATCAGCCATCCGTGCCGCATTGATAGATTGGGCTGATAGCGGAAGAATTGACATTATCCTCACTACTGGCGGGACTGGCTTTGCTATGCGCGATGTCACCCCCGAAGCCACGCGCGCCGTCATTCAACGAGAAGCGCCTGGCCTGGCCGAAAGCATGCGTTCTGAAAGTTTGAAGAAAACACCGTATGCCATGCTCTCGCGTGGCATGGCCGGAATTCGCGGGCGGACACTTATTGTCAACCTGCCTGGCAGCCCAAAAGGTGCGATCGAGAATTTACGGGCTATATTACCGGTACTTTCTCACGCAGCTCAACTGCTTAAGGACGATCCCGCTTCAGAATCGTCCCATTAATATTTTGTCTGTATTCATTCCTCAACCTAGCCACTACCTGTAAGTCGTTGGTATAATCCGCCCGCTTCTGTAAAAAAAATCAAACAAATAAGGAAAGTGCAAGCATGATAGATGTAAATGAACTTCGTAAAGGCGTCACTTTTGAACTGGATGGTAATCTCCTCAAGGTTTTGGATTATAGCCATAATAAAACAGGGCGCGGCAATGCCAACATTAAGGTCAAAGCCCGTAATTTATTGACCGGCTCAACCATCGAACGGACATTCAGTTCCGGACAATCCGTACAGGATGTAAGCCTAGACTTTGCCAATGTTTCGTATCTATATAATGACGGAGATCTCTATTACTTTATGGATAATGTGACATTTGAACAGCCTGGCATTAAGAAGGAATCTCTCGGTGAAAGTGCCCAGTTTCTAAAAGAAGGCATGGAAGTCAAACTCACTTTTTATAAAGGGGAAGCTATTGATATTGAAATTCCCACCTCTGTCGATTTGAAAGTTGTCGAAGCCGATATGGCGATCCGCGGCGATACGGCTACAGGCGTCACGAAGAAAGTGACTACAGAGACCGGGGTACAAGTGCAATGCCCGAATTTTGTTGTTGTAGGCGACACCATTCGGGTGGACACGCGCACTGGCGAATACCTGACACGCGTGTAAAGGGCGTAAATCAGGGATCAAACAGTTGTTTATTCAAATTACATACCTGCCTTATCAACTTTCCCCATGAAAACCCCCTCCGGGCGTGAATGCCCACATTTCTTTGGCGATTACTATCGTGGCCGCAATGTCGAAGAATGCCGTTTACTGCAACTTCACAGCCAGATCTGGTCGCCTGACTTGTGCAAGACTTGTCCTGTACCTGATATTGCGCGCGCCAATTCCTGCCAGTATATGCAATTGAAGGTCACCGTAGCGCGTCCTTTTACCGCGATTTTTCAACGCCGTGTACAAGTGACCGCTTTTTGTGAAAAATCCAAACGCGATGTCGCAGAACCGCAGATCGGTTGTGGTGAATGCCACGAGCTGCCATTTGAATTCGAGATTAAAGAATAAACACAGACTCCGGGGGAGTCAAAAAATATGACGCTGACACTACTGCTTGACCTCGACGACACACTGCTTAATACAAATCTGGATTCTTTTATTCCAGCGTATTTTCAGATGTTGGCAAAGGAACTCACACCGCAGATCGCCCCTGAAAAAATGTTTCGCGCACTTATCTCTGGCACAGGTTTAATGAGCAAGAGCGAAGATTTTTCGCGTACGTTGGAGGATGTATTTAACGCAGAGTTCTATCCTCAGATCAACATTCCACGTGAAGAGCTTGCCTCTGCCATAGAAAATTTTTACGATAATGTATTTCCAACTTTGGCGGGAATAACATCACAGATACCTGCAGCAAAACCTTTAGTTGACTGGGCTTTTTCTCAAGGATTTCGGATCGCCATCGCCACTAATCCGGTGTTTCCGCGCAAAGCCACCTATCATCGTTTACGTTGGGCTGGTTTTGAACCTGAGCAATTTGAACTCGTTTCAACATTCGATCATTTTCATTTTTCGAAAACACAGCCCGCTTATTATGCCGAAGTCCTCGGGCGTATGGGCTGGACCGAAGGACCCGTACTCATGGTGGGGAATGATATGGAACGCGACATTCTGCCGGCGCAAAAGCTTGGGCTGGCGACATATCACATAGATGACAAATCTTCTTCCAAATATGCATCTGAGGCGGGCGCGCGCGGCAAGTTGGTTGACTTGCGTTCCTGGCTTGAATCCACCGATTTCGCTGTCTTGATCCCATCTTTTAAATCAGTCGACTCTGTGCTGGGAATTTTATCTGCAACTCCCGCAGCGTTGAACGGATTGTCTTATCCCCTCGATTCATTCGCCTGGTCACATGAACCAAGCCTTGATGATTGGTCATTGACAGAATTGATCTGCCACATGCGTGACAGCGAACGCGAGATACATCATATGCAGATCAAGTTGTTCAAGCAACAAAACGAACCGTTTATTCCGCGGCCTGATACGAGCGTGTGGGCAAGTCAAAGGGATTATTTGCATGAAAATGGGAAACTGGCGCTAAAGGAATTTAATGCCGCCAGGCGTGAGACATTAGAGTTGATTAAGAATATTAAGAAGGAAGAGTGGGGGCGTAAGGCACGTCATGCAATTTTTGGGCCAACCAATTTCCTGGAAGTGATCAGTTTTATTGCCGATCACGACAGAATGCACATTCAGCAGGCATGGAGTACGCTGAAGAAAATGTAGATTTTTTGCGTGTCTTTCAGACGATTGTAGTGTTATAAGAAAAACAAGGGACAAGCTAACCTCTTGTCCCTTGTTTATTAATGTGAAAATTACTGTTGAAATTATAAGGAGAACACGAATGCGAAAACGTGTAGTTGTAACAGGTCTGGGTTGTGTAAGCCCGGTTGGAAATAATGTAATGGATACGTGGCAGGCGTTACTGGCTGGCGTATCTGGCGCAGCTCCAATCTCTTCTTTTGATGCGAGCGCGCATAAAACAAAATTTGCCGCAGAAGTAAAGGGATTTGATCCCGTGGCGTTATTTGGTACGCGCGATGCCCGCAAAATGGATCGTTTTACGCAATTTGCCTCCGCCGCCACTCTGGAGGCTATTGCTCAATCAGGTTTAGCCATTGATGAATCAAATCGTGATCGGGTTGGTATTTTAATTGGCACTGGAATTGGCGGAGTGATCACATTGATCGAGCAGTATGAAGTCATGCGTCAGCGTGGGCCTGACCGTGTCAGTCCATTTCTGATCCCGATGATGATCTCGGACGGCGCGGCAGGAAATATAGCCATCCGCATTGGCGCGCGTGGACCAAACATGTCGCTTGCGACCGCTTGCGCATCAGGAACGAACGCGCTGGGCGAAGCTTCTGAAATGATCCGGCGCGGTGCGGCAGATGTGATGATTGCCGGCGCGTCTGAAGCCGCGGTCAGTGCCATTGCCATGGCGGGCATGAATGTGATGACTGCCTTGTCCACGCGCAATGATGATCCCCAAAAAGCCTCACGTCCGTTCGATAAGAATCGTGACGGATTTGTCATGGCTGAAGGTGCGGGTATTTTAATCCTTGAGTCACTTGAATATGCACAGGCCCGCGGCGCAAAGATCCTGTGCGAATTTACGGGGTACGGCACAACAGACGACGCACATCATGTTTCTGCGCCCGCAGAAGATGGCGCCGGCGCGGCAAATTCCATGCGGCTTGCGATTGAAAGCGCTGGTCTTAAGTTGGAAGATATTGATTACATCAACGCCCATGGAACATCCACCTATATGAACGATAAAAGTGAAACCAACGCGATCAAGACCGTGTTTGGCAGACAGGCATATAAAATCCCTGTTTCATCCACCAAGTCCATGACCGGCCATTTATTGGGAGCGTCGGGCGCAGTGGAAGCAGTTATCAGCTCAATGGCAATTATTGATAATATATTGCCTCCCACCATCAACTACGAAACACCTGATGAGGTCTGTGATCTGGATTATGTTCCCAACCATCCGCGCAAAGCTGAGCCGAGGAATGTCATGTCCAATTCATTTGGTTTTGGCGGCCACAATGCCACATTAATATTAAGCCGCTTCAACAACAAATAAAGGAGAAAGAATGCCATTCGCGCATATTACGGGTTGGGGCATGTATGTTCCAGAACCGATACTTACTAATGATGATATCTCCAAACTTGTGGATACGAATGATGAATGGATCCGGGACCGCACCGGCATTCGTGAGCGGCATATTGCCCGTGAACATGAATTCCCATCCACGCTGGGTGTAGAGGCAGCTGTCAGAGCGTTGCAGATTGCGAATCTTGCTCCCACAGAATTGGATCTGATCATCTGTACTTCATCATCACCTGAGTATATTTTTCCCGCGACAGCTTGTATTATTCAAGATCAGATTGGCGCAACCAAGGCTGGCGCGTTTGACATACAGGCTGCCTGTACTGGTTTTATATTTGCAACAAATATGGCGGCGCAAGCCATTCGTAGTGGTTCCATCAAAAGCGCGCTGGTGGTTGGCACAGAAGTACTTTCGCGCTTTGTGAATTGGAAAGATCGCAATACCTGTATTTTGTTCGGTGATGGTGCCGGTGCGTTCGTTTTACAGGCCAGTGATATTCCCGGCGGCGTGATGTCTACGGTAATGCATTCTGACGGCTCCGGAGCAGACTCGTTGGCTATTCTTGCCGGCGGGTCACGGTATCCCGCATCCGAATTGACTATCCACGAAGGCAAACATTTTATTGAGATGGATGGAAAAGAGGTGTTTAGATTTGCCACGCGTGTTATGGGGCGCGCTGTTTTGGAAGCTCTGGAAAAGGTAAATATGACCACCAACGATGTCCAGTGGATCGTCCCGCATCAGGCGAATTATCGCATCATTGAAACCGCCGCAAAATATCTAAAAATGCCGCTAGACAAATTCGTGATCAACGTGGATCGATATGGCAACACGTCTACAGCCTCGATTCCCATTGCGACCGTTGAAGCAATACAAAAAGGACAGATCAAACCCAGTGATAAAATTGCTTTTGTTGGCTTTGGCGGAGGACTCACTTGGGGCGCAATGGTCGTCGAGTGGACAGGCCCCATCCCTGCCAAGAAGCATGTTCACCCAGAGCAATATCGTCGCTTCGCACGTTTGCGTTCGTTCTTACGGCGCGTTATCCGTTTCATAGAAGGCGTTTTCTCGCGCAGGGAACTTTAATCATATTTTTGTTTAATTGTGGTACGATACTGGAAATATAAAAAAGGAGATAAAAATGCTTGGATTAGGCCCTCCGGAATGGATCATTATTCTCGTTATAGTTGTTCTCTTGTTTGGCCCAGGGCGCATCGGCAAGATCGCCGGAGAACTCGGAAAAGGTATTAAAAACTTCAAAGATGGTTTGGGTACCAAAGAAGAACCTAAAGAGAATGAAGACTCAGAAAAAAAATAACAATATCAAGAAAAGAAGGTCGCCGACTGGCGACCTTCTTTTCTTATGCACTAAGTTGTGTGATTAATGTTTTAGGATCATTCGTTGGATATTTACAGACGAATCCTTCGCATACATAGGCAGTTGCTTTTCCATTTATAAGAACACGATCCATTAATAATACTGGAGCATCTTTCGGCGGGGGATAGGAGGAAGCGGCCACCACTACGCCCGGTCTGTATTCTGCTCGAATGATTTTGAGCATATGCTCGAACATTTCCTCGCCCGCTTCACCCAACACCGCAACCTGCTTAATGTTTCCCTGTGCATTTTCCGCCGCTGACAGCCATCTCGCAAATCCAAGCGGATATTGCAAAGCAGAATTGCTCATGATCGTCAGAGCTTGTTCAGCAAGATCGCGATACTTCCCGTCATCAGTGTATGCGGCTAATTTTATTAATGCTTCGCAAGCCAGCGCGTTTCCTGATGGCGTAGCATTGTCTGATATATCTTTTGGGCGGATGAGCAAAGTCTCGCCATCATGCGGCGTATCGAAGAAGCCACCTTTTGGGTCTCTGAATTTTTCGATCATTTCATCCATCAGCTCATGAGCAGAAGTGAACCAATTGTTGTCGAAATCCGTTTGATATAGTTCCAGCAAACCCAAAATCAAAGCGGCGTAGTCTTCGAGAAAGACCACTTTTGAAGTTGTGCCATCGCGCCAAGCTCGGCATAATTTTCCGTTGGGTCGCAACGCAGAAAGCATAAATTCTGCATTGCGGGTAGCCGCTTTATAGTATTCATTCTGGAGTGGATTAGCTTGCTGCGCCTTGTCCGGGATAATCCTTGCCGCTTCCGCAAATGCTGTTAGTATGAGGCCATTCCAGGCGGTGAGGATCTTGTCGTCTGTGGCGGGGCGGATGCGCACGGCTCGGGCGGAGTAAAGCTTGGAATGAGATTCCGCTAATTTAACGGAAACAGGCCTGCCCTGAGTTTGATCGAGTGGTTCAATATCAAGTTGGAAGCGGGCGGCCAGAGTAGTGTCATCTTCTGCGCGATGGAGAACTATCTTTCCTTCCCAGTTGCCGTCTGTGGTGATTCCATACGCCGCCTCAAAAAATGCGGAATCTTCTTTTAGGTTTTCACGAATTTCATCAAGAGTCCAAACATAGAATTTTCCTTCCTCGCCTTCGGAATCAGCGTCAAGTGAAGAGTAGAATCCGCCTTGAGCATGGGTCATTTCACGCATGATAAAATCCAGAGTTTCTTCAGCAACTTGTTTGAAGGCGGGATCTTTTGTGATTTGCCAGGCATGCAAGTAAGCGCGGATGAGGAGCGCGTTATCGTAGAGCATTTTCTCGTAATGGTGTACCCAATCGTACAAACGGAGTTTTGTTTTCAACACGGTTATCAGTCGGTGGTTATGGTTTGATGGCTCACTAAGGATTTGAGATACCTGCCAGTTGGGACTCCATCTCAGTTGGCGAATTGACTGGCTGTAAACAAACAAATCCTTGACACACATAAGCTGTTGGAAGATCATTCAATAAAGGTCTATCCTTCAGCAAGGCTGGCGCATCCGGCTCCGGCGGGTAATTGGAAATCGCAGTTACCTGTCGTGGTCGGAACGTTTTCCAGAGAGTATTCAACAATTTTTTGGTTTCGGCGCGCTGTGAGTCACCGATAATTGCCACCTCACGAGTCGGACCGACAGAAAAATCAGCAGCGCACAACCACTGTGCAAAGGCAGTCGGATAGCGTAGCATCGCTCCATATACTGAGGAAAGCATCTCCTCGGCAAGGTCTCGCCATTCTATCCGATCTCCATACGCTGTCAACTCAAGCAAGGCAGTAGCGGTAAGCGAATTCCCGGACGGAGTCGCATTATCTTGAATATCTTTCGGTCGCACAAGGAGTGTCTCATGATCATCACGAGTGTCGAAAAAACCGCCATTAAGATCAGCAAAGTGTTCAACCATTTCATCGGCAAGTTTCAAAGCCGAGAGATACCATTCCTTATTCGGATCGGATTGGTACAACGCCAAAAGCGCCAAGATCAGACCGGCATAGTCTTCCAGGTAGGCATTATGCCTTGCCTGTCCCTCCCGCCAGGATCGGTGTAGCCGATTATTTACGTAAAGATTATCCAACAAGAAATGTGCATTACGAATGGCAACTTGAAGA
>CAIWRB010000239.1 GCA_903914955.1 uncultured Chloroflexota bacterium
ACAAAACACAATTCGATCTCATATCCTGAACATCGATAAATAATATTCACCCTGGTACATTTCCTTCTGACTTCGATATCAACATCCATTTTTTTCAACCTAACTTTTGAGTTCACATCAGACGTATAATAAGCTTTTTTCACCTAAGACCAAAACTTTCTCAGGAGACACGATCATGGATTCTTACCCTACCGGCATACAGGCTTATATTGAAAAAGGCCGTCAGATCATGAAGCGAGATCAAAACCAGCGTTCAATCATGCGTCGCAAGAAATTTGACACCATTTCTGTCCACGGACTGTACGATATGCAGACCGCACTTGCCAATCAGGGCAGTATTATAGAACCGGCCTTTCTTGCCACCGCCCAGCACTTTGACAACAGTGACCACATGGAAGCTGCGCTGGCTTATTTGATGCCCGCTTGGATCTATGCCCGTGTCGCCAACCCAACCCTGCATTACCTTGAGGAGACACTGGCTCTTTTGGAAGGTTATGGTTTCGATGGCGAAGTAACAGCTCATCTGACCGGCTCTGGTATGGCGTCAGTTTTTCTGGGAACTAATTCGTTTCTGATGGATGACCCTGTCCACCTCAAACCTAACATCGTCGCCTCAGCGCGTTGTTACGGTGGGACATTTACCCTTTTCACCCGCTATGCCAAAGAGCGCGGCGTCGACCTGCGCTGGGTACGCGACCCACTCAATCTGCAAGAATGGGCAAACAAAATCGATGATGAAACTCGCTTTGTCTTCGGCGAAATGCCGGCCAATCCATCATTGGCAGTGATCGATCTCGAAGCCGTTGCAGGTCTGGCACACGCAGTAAACGCTCCGTTCATCGTTGATTCAACCATCGCCACCCCGGCACTGATGCGACCACTGCTTCACGGTGCAGATATTGTCATTCACTCTGTCAGCAAAAGCATGGCAACCTCCGGATTTGTCATTGCCGGTGCCTTGATCTCCCGTGCAAACATTCCCAGCAAGGTTGGTCCGGATGAAATGCGCCAGAACTACGCAAATTACATCAAAGGTTACGCACACCGTGATATGGGGCCAACACTTAGTCCATTCAGCGCTCTGATGACTCTCAATGATCTGCGTACTCTGCGCAGCCGCACAGATACTTCGAGTCAAGCCGCGATGAAAGTGGCTCAGTATCTCGGTACCAACTCTGCAGTAGAAAGCGTGCAATACCCAGGTCTGCCCAGTTTCCCGGGCTATGAAACAGCTGCCCGTTATATGAAATTGGTGGATGCCAGCGGCAACGAGTCTGCCCGCTTTGGTTACCTGCTCAGTTTCACCGTGCGCGGCGGGACCGATGCGACCCGTCAGGCTTTCGATCGACTACAGATGATCTGGCGCGCCACTGATCTCGGCCGTGTCAAATCCGTTGCCACCATTCCAATGATCTCAACCCACCAACAGATCAGCGGCAGCGACAAGGATATCGCTGGGCTGCTGCCCAACCTGATCCGTCTGTCCGTCGGGTTGGAACATCCTGACGATATTATCGCCGATCTGGATCAGGCGCTCACATAAATGTAAAAATAACAGGAGTGATTAAAGGTCCTGTTCTGGCTACTTGACTCATCCGTCAGATTTTTTGAATACAGACTGGGATCAATTGGATGATCATATTTAGGAAAACACACCGATTTCACGCTTGTTCGTTTACTTCCTGAAGGCT
>CAIWRB010000240.1 GCA_903914955.1 uncultured Chloroflexota bacterium
TCCGTCACAAATGCCTATAATGAGGTGTTATTACGCTTTTGATCAAGGACTGTCTAAGATTTTCAAATATTTTCGACCCTCAAATACCAATATAACGCATTATTATGTAATATCATAGCATCTTTTCGTTCAAGCACTAAGTATGCAATCGGTGAGAGTAATTCAAAAGCAAAAATTGGATGTTTGCGCATGGTAACCCATTCTTCGTCAGTCAACTTGTCAGGTTTAAGCAGAATGAGGTCAGGTACACCCATCTTGCCAATGTCATGCAAAAGTGCGCCGCGCCGTATGTTTACTAATTCTGTTTCACTTACTCCTGTCATACCCGCAAGTTTCATAGTTATTTCTGCAACGCGCAGGGTGTGCCCTTCAGTTTCATTATCGCGTAAATCCAGCGCATGTGACCAGCCTTCTATAGTGGAATCATAAGCGGCTAACAATTCTCTGTTTGATCGTTGTAACCTAACAATATGAATGGCGTTATCTACGGCAATGGCAGTTTGTCCAGCCAGAACTTCAAGAAAATCAGACCAATCCTGTTTGGGTGTAAACACTGACCTATGAAAGACTTCCAAAGCACCCCAGACCTGACCTTTGACAATGAGCGGAGCACTAAAGTAACTGAAAAACCCTTCCTCTGTAAAAAGCGGGGCGCGTGCAAATTGAGCGATATTTTGCAGATTAGTGATGCTTGTTACTCTTCCTTCCAATGCGGCGCGTCCGTCGAGTCCTTCACCCAGTCGAAGGTGTGAACGCTCAATGGCTTGACTGCGAAAGCCAATACCAGCGGCGAACTCTAATATTTGTGTCTGTGAATTTAAAAGCAAGATAGCAGCAGCATCAACATGTAACTCAGCCTTAGTTTGTTCTAGAACAACATGTAACGTCAGATTTAAGTCTAGACTGCCTAAGATGGCCTTGTCAATTTGTTGCAGAGCCTGAATGTTTTGCAGGCGGCGGGCAATATCTTTGTTTGCAAGGATGAGCTCCGCTGCCCGCTTTTCCTTCTCTTCATTTTGAAAGACAAGTTCCTTGTTTGCAAGGACGAGCTCCGCTGCCCGCTTTTCCTTCTCTATATTTTGAAATGCAAGTTCCTTGTTTGCAAGGACCAGTTCTGCTGCCCGCTTTTCCTTCTCTTTATTTTGAAAGGCAAGTTCCTTGTTTGCAAGGACGAGCTCCGCCGCCCGCTTTTCCTTCTCTATATTTTGAAAGGCAAGTTCTTTGTTTGCAAGGACGAGCTCCTCCTCCCGCTTTTCGTTATACATATTTCGATTGTGTAGATGATCAGTCTGTTTTGGCATGAAGGTATCTTCTCTCAGTTCCATTTAATATACCTCTGTTGGCTTTATGCATAACACTTCATGAAGTGCCTTGTCCCTACCGTGATTTTTTGCACCGTACATAGCATCGTCAGAATGTTTCATGTTCGTCTAAGTTGTCGCACTGGCTGATAGGGAGTAATAAAGTCCAATATACGTTTAATATGCGTTTGTTGTGTAGTGTTTCTCTTATTTCTAAGCAGTTAACAAGTGCCTCCCCCTATGGCAGTGCTCATCGCAGCCTTCTTTCATCATCCATCCATTAAACTGAACAGGCAGCAGGAGCTGCAGTTTGCAAATAGTCTGTAAAATCACTTTACAAATGATATAATACCCGTCAAATACTTTAAATTTTTGCAAAACCCGGAGCGGGTAGCAACAGATGAAAGTACAGTCGATTTGTGATCGAGATACATTGTCAGGTGGTGTAGGGGAGCTTGAGAGCGGCCATAAGAAGGACTTTGTGCTGATATGCAGCGGTGAGTTTACCTCGACAGGGTACCGGACAGATGCTGAAAAAGAATGTTTCAGCGATATTACCTCCTCAAATGGTGAAGTGCAAAGAGGTGACGGGGTAAACTGGCGTTATGGAGTATCGGGCAGTGTGCGCTCCCGGAATGAAGAGAATCATCCGGTGGTGCATGTGAGCTGGAGTGATGCCATAGCGTATTGCGAATGGTTGTCAAAACAGACAGGGAAGAAGTTTCGCTTGCCAACGGAGGCGGAGCGTGAGTATGCCTGCCGCGCAGGCACGACAACACCGTTTAGTACGGGCAAGAACCTGACGAGTGATCAGGCAAACGATTACGGCAACTATCCATACAACAATAATCAGAAAAGGGTGTGCCGGCAGAACACCGTTGCAGCAGACAGTTTTGCTCCCAATGCGTGGGGGTTGTACAATATGCACGGCAATGTTAGTGAGTGGAGCAGTGACTGGTTTGGCGGAACGTATTATGACGACTGTAAAGCTAAAGGTGTCTGCAGGACCGGAAACGGGTTCGTACCGTGTTATTCGTGGCGGGAGCTGGTACAGCCTTGCGGATTTTTGTCGCTCCTCTTATCGTGGTAACGACCCTCCCGATGACCGTGGCAGCGACCCTGGCTTCCGCCTGGTTTATGTCCCGTAGTCAGTTTGCTGTTCATGCCTCCTTTGATTTTAAGCGAAAGGACATTGCCAACATTGATGATCTGGCTTCACGTTTAAAAACAGGCAGCAAGCTGAGTACAGCATGTTGCACGGAAAAGCGTCCAATATCAACAGACTCAAACCGAATGGGTTGCGAGAGTCGAATGTTCACCGACATTTATCGGAGAATGGGGAAGCCAAGTTCAGATTGATCCGATTGACTCGGCGTTCAGAAACGGCTTCACCCCTCGGTTTTGAACTCTGAGGTGGTATGGAACTCCAGCTCGGGGTAGTCATCCCTTGCAATTTTCAGCATCCAGTCGCTTTCGGCAAAAAAGACAGGGTGATCTTCCTTGTCGTGCGCAATGGCGTTCCATTTGCGGCGCAGAA
>CAIWRB010000241.1 GCA_903914955.1 uncultured Chloroflexota bacterium
CCACAACTTCCAAATGGCGGGAGGCTTCCTTACCAGTTGTAAAGTAACCAAGCGGAACTTGATTCTTTCGGGCAAAGTTATACACACTGCCAAAGGTATGGGTTTCATCCAGTTTTGTAATGATCAATCCATCCAGGTTGAAGATACCCAGCGAAGCGGAAGATTGAAACAAATCCGCCTCCTTGGTGGTTGCAGGCGCGACAAGGTAGGTGCAACGCTTGGGAATTTCTGAAAGTAATGCACCCAGTTCGATCATCTGGCTTTCATTACACGGGTTGTAGCCCGGGGTATCCACCATGAAAAGATCAGCGTCTTCTGATCTTTTTAAAATTCCCTTTAAGTCTTCAGGGGTGTAAACAAGTTCAAGCTTGAACCCAAAGGCATCAGTATACGCGCGCGCTTCCGCAATGGCTCCAATTCGGACCGTATCCGCGCAGACCCAGGTAATCTTTTTTTTCAGGTTTTGACTGAAGAAGAGGGCGAGCTTGGCCATTGTGCTGGTTTTACCGCTGCCGCTCGTGCCGATCAAACAAACCACATTGCTTGAAAAATATTTTCCTGCACCCTGTTGCACACGAAGTTCAGCCCCGAGTAGCTGGGCGACGGACTTCTTACAGATATCAAAGTCAGCAAGCGTGCCCGGACTCAACGTCTCAAGCGCAACACTGACGAGGCCATCGATCAGGGTACCCTCCACGCCCTGGTTCATTAATTGTTGACGGATCTTTTTCAGGGACGGGGGTATATATTTTTCATCGGAGAGCGGCTTAGCCACTGTTTTTTGAGGAACGACCGCTGTCGCAAATGAAGGCAAGGTATCGTTGACAGGATCGGGATTAAGTTTCAACCTGGACGGTTGTTGGAAAGGTTTCTTGACAGTTTTCTTTTCCGTCTCAGTCACCCATTCAATTTCAGGCCTGACTTCAGCAAATTCAAAAACATTTTTATTTTCAGATAAATGCGAATCATCAACCGCAGCGGCAACTGATTTTGACATCGCTTGAGGTTTCTGAGGTTCAGCCAGGGCATCCGCGCCTGCCGCGACAATCTCGACAGAGGTCTTCTTCCATGGATTCCACGACGGACCAATCGGTAATTCGCGCATCGAGATCACGATCGCATCGGCTCCAAGTTCTTCCTGGACCAATTGCAAAGTTTGTATTGTTGATTCAGCTTTAAATGTTTTAGTGACCATGCTGACCTCTAATCTAGTTTAACAATTCCATGTGCTTTTACTTTTACGCCCGGCCCTACTTCAGAAAAAGCCATGAAGATCAAGTTGGGCAGTGACTGTTCAACAAGGCGCCGAAACGCCAATCGCAATTCACGAGGACAGATCAATACGGGAACATGACCCAATTGCGCAAGAGCTTCCATCTGCTCGCCGGTTTTTACCAGGATCCGCTGGGCCAGGGTCGAGTCAATTTGAAGTCCCGGGCTGCCCTCTGAAGACACCAAAGAGGTGCGCAGGCTGGCTTCCAATTGCGGCGCCAGGGTAAAGACATGCAAGGTGTTTGTATCGTCTTTGTATTGACTGGAAATTGTATTTGCCATGCTCTGGCGTACAGCTTCAGCCAGAATGTATGGATCACGCGTGGAGCCGGCGTTATTCGCCAAAACTTCCAAAATCCCGCTCAGGTCGCGGATGGGTACACGCTCACGCAAAAGATTGCGAAGCACTCCCTGGATTTCTCCCAGGTTTAGCATTTCCGGCACAACCCCTTCAACCGAGGCTGGATTCCTTTGCCGTAATTGATTTAACATCTCCTGCACAAGCTGGCGGCTCAACAGGTCGGAGGCATGACTCCGAACGATCTCTGTGAGATGGGTACATAAAACAGAAAGCGGAGTCACGACTGTGTAACCTTTCAGCTCGGCCTGATTTTGTTCGGCCGTACTGATCCAGATCGCCGGCAGCCCAAATGCAGGTTCGGAAGTGGGTGTGCCTGAAAGTGGTTCTTCAATATCAGAGCCGGGGATGGCCAGCAGTCGATCCAGCATGATCTCGTTTAATGCCACTTCCTGCCCTCGAATTTTTATACGATAAGACTGCGGAGCCAGGCGTAGATTATCCCGGATACGAACCACGGGGAGGATCAGCCCTATTTCGCTCATTAATTGACGGCGGATGCTGGTAATGCGTCGAAGCAGGTTATCCTGGCTATCCTCGTCAATGATCGGGATCAAGCTATAGCCAATTTCCAACTCGATCGGGTCGACCACAACCATTTCCAGCATTTGCTCGGGGGTCTCCGGCTCAGATGGGCGAAGAGCGGGCAAACTGGAAGCCTCTTCGATCGCGGTGGCACTGGCCTGTTCGCGGTTGACAAAGAAAGCGCCAACACCCAAACCGACGCTTACAAGCCCAAAGGGCAGCGTGGGCAAACCAGGTACCAACATCATCAGGGCAACCACGCCCGCAGCGACAGCCAGCACATTGAAATTCGATATTTGAGTGGATACTTCAGTACCCAGGGATGTTTCTGATGTAGAACGCGTAACGATCAAACCCGCAGCCGCAGAAACCAGCAAGGATGGCACTTGCACGGCCAGCCCCGCACCGATGGTCAACAGAACATAAGTTTGTAAAGCGGTTACCAATGGCATTCCACGCTGGAGCACACCGATGACAAAGCCGCCAATAATATTAACGAGCATGATGATAATGGCGGCAATCGCATCACCCTTTACGAACTTGCTGGCGCCATCCATCGCGCCATAAAAATCAGCTTCTGATTCGATCGCCTTGCGGCGCTGACGTGCCTGGGTTTCATCGATCAAGCCGGCGTTCAGGTCGGCATCGATCGCCATTTGTTTGCCTGGCATGGCGTCCAGGGTAAAGCGCGCGGCAACTTCTGCCACACGCCCGGCACCGCTATTGATCACCACGAATTGGATGATCATTAATATCAGGAAGATAACCACACCCACCACATAATTACCGCCTACGATCAGGTTGCCGAATGTTGTAATGATCTGTCCGGCTTCCCCGCTCAGCAGGATCAACCGGCTGACTGAAACATTTATGCCAAGGCGGAAGAGCGTCACCAGCAGCAATACGGTCGGAAAAACAGAGAACTCCATCGGCTGTTTAATGAACATGGTCATCAAGACGATACCCATTGAAACCGCAATGCTCAGGGCCACAGCCAGATCAACCAGGAAGGCCGGCAGGGGAATAAGAAGCATCCCTACCAGCAATACCAGGCTGAGCGCCATGACGATATCGTTCGAGCGCAGTAAACCTTGTAAAGCAACAACAATTGGACTTCTAACGGGCGTTGTAGTGGTCATTCGCTAATTCCATTTATTTCATATTGAAGATCTGATTTTCTCGAACTGACGGGGGCTTTCCCGCGGAGTTTGTAAACGTAAGCCAGGATCTCTGCCATCGCCAAATAAAGATCTGACGATATTTCCTGCCCAATATCAATTGTTTTATAAATAGCACGCGCCACCGGGATATTCTGTACAATTGGAATATTATTTTCCCTGGCGATTTTTACGATCCTTTCAGCAACTCTATAGGGACCTTTGGCCAGTACTTTTGGAGCTTTCATTCCTTCCTGATATTCAATCGCGATCGCAAGATGCGTTGGGTTGGTAACAACGACAGTCGCTTTTGAAACATTTGCCATCATTCGCCCGCGCGCCATTTGACGCTGCATGCTGCGGATACGGCTTTTCATCAGAGGATCGCCTTCCGAGCGTTTGTTTTCCTGCTTGATCTCCTCTTTGCTCATCCGCAGGTTTTTGTACAGATCCCAGCGCTGATAGGCATAATCAGCAACCGCAAGCACCAGATACATGCCGCCAACCCGCAGGGCAAGTGAAATGGCCATCTCGGCGAACTTGCCCACTCCAGTACGAAAATCGAACTGACTAAATGAAACCAGATCATAAAATTTGGAGCGTAGAAAACTATAAGCGATCCACGAGACCCAGCCAAGTTTTAGCAGTGATCGAAGCAATTCAAATAAACCATGTGATGAAAAGATCCGCTTAAAGCCTTCGAGTGGATTCACGCGCTTGAAATCAAAACCGATCTTTTTGCCAGCCCATAAAAATTGGGTTTGGGCCAAAGTGACAACAACTCCGGTCAGCATCAGACCAACCAGGATCAGGCTGAAAGATGGCAAGATCTGCAAACCGAATTTAATCACCGTTCCCCTCAGCCATTCAACGGATAAATTAGCACTCGGAAGTTCCACAATAACATTTGTAACCAATCCCTGAAAATCCACCGCAAGGCTTTTTCCCGGGCCTCCCAGCAGGATCGCACTCATTAAAATAATGACCGCGGAGATCAATTCCTGGCTGCGCACGACCTGACCTTCATCACGGGCCTCTTGCAGGCGATGGCTGGTAGGGGCTTCAGTTTTATTGTCTGCCATTTCGCTTTATTGCTCCACAAAAATAAGCATGTTTTCGATCATAAGTTTATACAAAGCTGCCAGGTTGGGGAAAATAACAGCAAAGGTCATTCCCAATGCGATCATCGCCACAACCACTTTGACGGGCAAGCCAAGAAAATAAACCTGAACCTGAGGTGCCACCCGCGCCAGCAATCCAAGCGTGAGATCTGTCAAAAACAGCGCAGCCATGACTGGTAAGGCCATTTGTAAACCAGCGGCTATAAATGTTGATGTCATTTTTATGACCGCTTCGGCTCCACTAAACGGAAGGCTGCCATTCAACGGGGCGGCATTAAACGTATTTTGGATGGCGATCAAAACGAGATGATGTCCATCGATCACCAGAAAAACCATGGAGGCCGTCATCACAAAGATCTGGTCAAAAGCGGAGCCGGCTTCCCCCAATGCCGGGTTGAAAATGCGGCTGGATTCAAAACCGCTTCCCATACCCATCGCTGCACCTGCAAGTTGAATTGCTCCAAAAGCAAGATCGGCGGAAAATCCGATCAAGGTCCCGATCAAGATTTCCTTGCCGATGGAAATACCATAGGCAAACGTTCCGATCGTAGCTGCATCTGGCGGAAGTGGCTGCCAGGGAATAAGAACCATCGCCAGCGCAAAGCCCAATCCGACCCGTACCTGAGTGGGGATGTTCTGGCCCCCAAACACCGGCACATGAATGAGGATGGCCATGATGCGGGTAAAGGCCAGGAAGAATACTTGCGCCTGAGCTACGGAGATTGACATAATTTATCTTTTTTAAATATCGCTTCCTAAAAAAGATGATACCTGATTCGCCTTTTTGTGTCTGTAAATGTAAAGTGAAGCAAAACTAAATTATGCGTAAATTATTTTTCCAGAAATATGTTTCCCCGCCGTTCATTTCCTCGTAAAAGGCACTGCTATCAGCCAAAATGAAATCCTGAAGGTTCAGCACCCCTTCAGGATTTTAATAACCATTTTTAATTTCCAGACAGATCTTCTTCCCGGCATGGACGGTGAATCTCTCTGGGGCATTTGCCAAAATTAATTGGATAATCCTCCAGAACGGCCAAAGCAGCTCAAGATACGTGTCGCCATCATATCAGGGTTAAGCGGCTTGACCAGAAATCCACTGGCTCCCATTTTGACTGCTTTATTTACGACCTCTGGAAATCCCATGGATGAGATAAAAAATACTTTCGTCCTTTTTAAAAGAACCTCCGAGTTCAGTTCGTCGATCAAGTCCAGGCCATTCTGACCGGGCAGGTAGGTATCCACCAGAAGCACATCAGGGAGATGCTGGATCAATTGCTGACGCAGAGCTGACGGCGAATCGCAGATGATCGGATTCATGCTATGGCGAATCAGCGCCATCTTAATGAGATCACACTGCAGGATATTGGGTTCAAGAACAAGAATTGAAAGGGTTTCACGTTTCATATCATTTTTCCGGTTTTGAAAGGTCCGGAAACACGCCCGAATCTTTCATTTTTATTTTCAGCTTTTCGACATCTGACTCTTCTAATTTGAGAATATTCAATGATTCAGGATGGATCTCAAAACTTAACAGGGATGACTCGGTCAA
Source organism: uncultured Chloroflexota bacterium (assembly GCA_903914955.1). GTDB lineage: Bacteria > Chloroflexota > Anaerolineae > Anaerolineales > Villigracilaceae > Villigracilis. The sequence goes on from CAIWRB010000241.1 coordinate 5,983, forward strand.
CTGGTAATCCTCGGCAAAAGAATTCGCCAAATTGACAATGGCCGGCAGGCGCTGATTGGTCCTGGCAAGGGATGGAGCGTGGTGACAACGGATCGCGTCCACCAGCACCACAGGAAAATTCCAATGCTCAGCGATCAGCCCGCCCACCTTGGCATGGTCGATACCGATCAGTTTCTCCTCCACCTGCCATAACGGCATTCGATATTTTTGAACCAGATCAATGATCTCGTTGTAATTGCTTAATACCACCTGGTCGAGAAGCAGTTTGCCTATATCATGAAGCAGGCCGGAGACGTATGCCTCTTCAGGATTCGGATAGTGCAAGGCCTGGGCCAGCCATTCCGAGGCCACGCCGGTTACGAGGGAGTGATGCCACAATTCGCCTGCCCCCTGCCGATACCCGCTCAGGCTGCGCTTCATTATGCCGGTGGCAGAAGATGTCAGCAGGATCGTTTTCAGGCGTCCAAGGCCGATCAGCATGATCGCTTCGTTGAGGGTTGAACAGGTGCGGGAATAACCCAACGACACTGAGTTTGACATTTGCAGAACCAGGGCCGCCAATGCCTGATCCAGACCGATCAGCCCGACCAGAACATCTATGGTCACGTTCTGCTTTTCGATCTCACTCATGATGCGAGTTACATTTGAAGGCATCGGCCTGAGGCTTGATACCGATTGAATTATATTTTCAACTCTTTGTGACAACATAAGGTGGCCTTAAGAAATGATCTAGGGAACCAGGCTGGGCAAACTTGTAAACAAGTTATGAGTAAAGGTCATTGCCTGCTGGAGCATCCAGGAGCCAAGCAGCACCAAGACCAGGATGATGCCGATCAATTTGGGAATGAAAATGAGCGTAGACTCATTGATTTGAGTCGCGGCCTGAACCAGGCTGATCAAACTGCCCACTATCAAGCTGACCAACAGGACCGGTCCGGCCAGAACGAGGGAGATCATGATCGCGTTTTGACCCAGTGTAAGAACATAAGCTTCTGTCATCATTTACCTCACGAAGTACCCGTGAAACTCAAAACCAAACTTCGAACGATCAAATACCAGCCATCCACCATTACAAAGAGCAGAACCTTAAACGGCAGCGAAACCAGTGAAGGCGGCAGCATCATCATACCCATCGAAAGCAGAATGCTTGAAACGACCAGGTCAATGACCAGGAATGGAATATAAAGGACGAATCCCATAGTGAAGGCTGTACGCAGTTCACTGATAATAAATGCCGGGAATAAAGACACAGTGGGGATATCGTCAATGGTGACTGGCTGGGGTTCATTCCCCAACTCCAGGAATAATTGGATATCTTTTTCCCGCGTTTGCTTGAACATGAATTCACGGATCGGTTTTTGCGCCAGCGTCAGCGCGGTCTTCTGGTCTATTTGTTCATTGATGAAAGGCTGGATGGCCTCTTTATCCATCTGCTTATAAACAGGGGCCATGATGAAAAAAGTAAGGATCAGGGAAAGCCCGATCAGAACCTGATTGGGAGGAATGGAGGGCGTACCGATCGCATTGCGTAACATCGACAATACAATAACGATCCGCGTAAAAGAAGTGGACAGGATCAATACGCTCGGAGCCAGGGAAAGTATGGTCATGAGGACCAGTAACTGCACACCTGACGTGACTTGTTTCGGGTCCGGCGACTGCGAATCAACCGTCAATGAAACTCCGGGGGCGGTTGAACATCCGCTCAACAACACTCCGAAAATTAGCAGGATAAAAATAAAAATGAATCCTTTATTGAACGGCTTGCCGTATCGCTTTGCAGCCGCTTTGAATATTTTCGATCCCTTTTTGGAAAGCTTACTTTCAAACATGGCTGGTCTCTATCCCTTTCCTTTTAAATTCTCACTGGGCAGTTTGAAATTAAAAGATTGGAGCACTGTACCAAAATCCAAACCCTGTTGAGTTTGATCTTGCGCAGTTGGAACGGGAGCTTCATTGTATTCAACCGCAGCGATCAGGGAAACATTTTGATCAGTGGCTCCGATCAATAACTTTTGGTCGCCGATCACAATCAAGTGAAGAGCCTGCTTTGGGGATAACCTGACTGTCTCGATCAGGCGCATCTGACGATTTATCTTTCCATTCGGGCCAAGTTGCAGCCAGCGACGAAAAAGCACTGAACTGCCAACGATCAACAGTAAGACCCCGATCAATTTCACAAAGGCACTCACATAATAAAATGGTGTGGAGCCCAACGGATCATTGGTGGTCTGCGAAGCACCGCCCAAAGATAGAAGCACACCCGTAATAAGAAAACCAATAATAAGCAGGGCAACGGTCAGCTTTTGCTTTTTACTGCTGGTTTCCAGCCACTTTCTGATGAACGTCATTATTCCAGGCATCAGGGAGCAACCTTCTCGCCGTTGGCCGAGACCATTTCAATGATGCGAACACCAAATTTGTCGTCCACAACAACAACTTCACCGCGGGCCACCATATGATCATTCACAAAAACATCCACCGGATCTCCTGCGAGCCGATCCAACTCAACCACGGAGCCATGCTTCAACTCGATGATCCGGGCCAGCTGCATACGAGTACGTCCCAGCTCGACCGTAACCCGCAGTGAAACGTCCATGAGAAATTCTATATTTGATAAATTGTTTATTTCCGGTTTTCGAACGGGCTTTTCAGTTGGACCGTCTTGGATCCTGCTGACGGGCATTTCTTGAATTTCGTCTTCTATGTTTTCCATTTGACCTCTGCTAGATTATCCTGTTTGGACTTCATCGTACTGACGATACACTCCGGTAATTTGAACGCCCATCCGCTTGCGAGATTTCCCGACATTGGCCAGAAATTGTTTTTTGTTCGCCACCTGCACGACCAATGGTTTATCAATATTTTGATCCAGTTCGATCACATCTCCAATTGACAGGTTTGTAAGATCTTTCAACGTCAGTTCCGCATTTCCCAGGATCACCTTAATCGGGATGATCGCTTTCATCATGGTCTGGATCGCCGCCTGACGAGCGATCGGATCCTGTTGTTTTTCCTTGCGCCCTGCGATCCAGATGTGGGGGTTAAGAACATCAGCGATCGGCTTCAGTGTATTAAAGGGGATAAAAATACTCATCGTGCCTGTAACACCCTGGATATTAATTTCAATGGCGATCAGCAAAACACGCTCATTTCCCATCATCATCTGTACCCAGTGCTGGTTGATCGTGCTGTCTTCCAAAGACGGCTCGAGGGAAACGACTTTGCTCCAGGCGCTTTTCACATCACCAAGCATGTGTTCCACCATTCCGCGCAGGAGGGATTGATCTATTTCGGTCAATGAGCGCTCTGTGAACCGGCCCTCGATCTTTCCGCCAAGGCGCTGTTCCAGGATCAAATAACTCACATTAAGGCTTAAGGTCAGCACCATATGGCCGGGCAGGGGAGCGAGCGAAATTAAGTGGAACAATGTGTGGTCTGGAAAATCCTTGAGGAAGTCATGGAAGCGGCCCTGCTCCATAAGAGCCAGGCGTGGGCGCACGTTGGTCCGCAAAAAAGTTGGAAGAGACGTTGTCAACCGTTCACTAAAATCTTCATGAACCAGTTCAACCGCGCGCATCTGTTCCTTTGAGAATCTGGCGGGTGACCAGAAGTTATATGTTTGAATTTTCTTTTCGCCGCTGACATTTGATTTGGCACTCTCGCCCGGCTGACTCATCATTTCAGCCAGGTTTACGCTATCCTCGCCGTTCTTCTGGCTTATGTTGATCGCGCCAGATAATAAAGCATCAATTTCTGATTGAGCTAACATGATTTACTGAACCACGAATTCTGTAAAATAAATAGAAAGGATATGCAGGTCAACAAGTTTTTGGGATAGGGTATCCATAATTTCCATTCGCAACTTTTCCTTGCCTTCGGCCGTATAGAGGTCCTCGTAGGTTTTGGTGGAGAGTAGTGTGATCACGGTGTCATCCATGATGGGCAGGCGCGAATTGAGCTTTTCATTAAACAGGGCTAGATACGCTGTCTTTTCAGCTTCTGGCAGTAATTCATATTCCGGATTGTCCGGCGCAAACTCGGCCACAACGGTCAGCCGTATATATCTTCGCCCGCCCGGATCGACCAGATTGATGATCTTGGTGGACATATTAAGCATGATGCCTTCACCAGGAATGTAAGTATGCACCTCAGGCGCAAGCGTGGCCTCTCCGACTACCGGTTCCGTAGCTCCAGAAACAGGTGTCGTGAATGCGGTTTCGTACTGATATTGCAGGCGAAACGGTTTTGGAAATTCATCTGGAGCAAAGATAATATAGGCTGTAAAAATCGAAACAAAAGCCGTAATTAACAAAATTACCTGTGTGATGATATTAAGGATTTTTAAGATTTTATCTACCATATGACTCCGATTCAAAAACAAGCTTGGACTGATTTAATATTTTGACCATTACGGCAGAACGACCGGGGAATTGATGTCTATCATATTGCTGTCTACTTTATAAATGATCACAATTTCCACGCGGGCATTCAAATCTTTATGCTGTTCAGTGTCATTCGGGAACACCGGCGCATATTCACTCTGCCCGGAAATGATCAGCCGCTCAGGTGCAACTCCGGAACTGATCAAATATTTTGCCACAGATGCAGCACGCGCTAACGATAGCTCCCAATTCGTTGGATAAATTGGATTTGTGGATGGAGTGTTGTTGGTATGCCCAACGAGCCGAACCTTGTTGTTGATCGGGCGCAGCATCTCAACAATGGTATCGAGCACCTTCAAAGCTTCCACGGGCAGTTCTGCCTGATCATTCTTGAAAATCAAGCGCTCACTCAAAGAGATCAACACGCCTTCGATATTGGTCTGGACGCTTACTTGATTGCCAAGATTCTGGGAAGAAAGCATGGCGGTCAATTGTCCGGCGACTTCCTCCGATTGAGTTGGTCCCTCGGGAATACCGGGCACAACGATCGGCTTGGATGTTCCGTCTTCACTTGTTCCGCCAGACTGGTTGATCTGACTATCCACCACTTGAGACGGTCCGCCAAGAGCGAAGGCTGAGCGCATGCTTGTGGCTAGGATCTTATACTTCTCAACATTCACCTGACTCATGGAATAAAGAACGACAAACAAAACCATCAACAGGGTAATGAAATCTGCATAGCTCACCAGCCAGCGTTCATCATGATGTTCTTCGTGTTCTTCTGCGCGGTGTGCCATAATTATGCTTGCGCCTTCTCAGCTTTGACTGCAGCTGGTTTCTTCTCAGCTCCCTTGGCTTTCTCGCCTTCTTCATCACTCTTGATATCTGCCGGAGCCAGGTAGGCGGTCAACTTATCGCGTACAATGCGTGGATTTTCGCCAGCCTGAATGGAGAGAATACCCTCCAACTGCATATAGCGATTACGAGCTTCTTCTTCATCTTTTGCTTTTAGCTTTCCAGCGATGGGCAAATAGATCAAGTTTGCTGATAGCAGACCCCACAATGTTGCTAAAAATGCGGTGGCGATCGACTCGCCAAGCGCACCTGGGTTATCCAATTGTTTCAAGACGCTGATCAGGCCCATCACTGTTCCGATAATGCCGAAAGTTGGAGCGAATGCACCGGCTGCAGTAAAGAAACCCATGCCTTCCTTATGACGGGCGCGCATTTGTGCAACGGTAGTTTCCATGATGGACGACACCTGTTCAGGGTCGACCCCATCCACCACCATCATGATGCCTTTTCGAAGGAATTTGTCATCGATCTTGCGGCTATCCTCTTCCAGCGCAAGCAGACCTTCACGGCGCGCTTTGTCCGCCAGTTTACTCAAGAGATCGATGGTTCCTTTTGCATCGTACTTATTTGTAGTAAACGCCTGCACAACAAATTTTGGCAGTTTGAGTACAAGTTTCAACGGGGAAGTGATGATCGTAGCGCCGAGGGACCCGCCAAAGATCAGGATGATCGCGGCGGGAGCAGCAAATAATTCTGCGGGCGAGCCGCCATCCATAACCAACGCGATAACAATTGCAGTAAGTGCCAAGACCAAACCCGAAATGGTCGCAATATCCATGAACTACTCCTGAATTTCCATTAAGTATTATAAAGAAATGGCGATCGATCACTCGCCTGGTTTTTGTGAGATGAATGGTGCCAGGGTTTTTCGCCGGTATTCAATAAAGCGCTCGGCAATTTCTTGAGGGGTATCTTTAACCAGCAATTTTTTGTTGTTCACCAGTGTGACGATCGTGTCTGGTGTCGATTCCACAGTTTGGATCAACTCTGGATTTATATAAAAACTAACACCATTGGTGCGGGTAAGAAAAATCATGACCAGTTTCCTCTCTGCCGGGGTCGCAGAAACAAGTTCAAACGCAGGCAGTCATCCATGCGTAACTTTAGCATATCGCCGTAAATATTCGTGTAAATAGGCCGTGAAAGGAATATAAAGATTGGCTAAAATTATTGCGCCAGACAGGGTGAAAAAAACAGCCCGGCGAAACAATTCTGCAGGAGAAACAAGTGATATGTTTTGACCAGCCCTAATCTTTTTTAAAACACCCGCACTTTATTGAGCACCTTATCCCCGTGCTGCGCTACGCAGTTTTTACAATCGTTTGCATGCTTATGGATTGCGAAACAGTTTGTCTATAATAAAACTCTAATGTGGCAAGCGGGCGCTGGGTAACTACCGCACCGGTGGTTTTTCCCCAGATCAGTTTGTTACTGGAGTCGAACCAGTCATTTCCGTCACCGCCAGCAAAGACCAGATCGCCCATGGGAGTCTTGGTCGCAACAAACGCCCCATTTTCCAGAACCTGATTTGAGAAAAGTCCGCTTTCGGGTGAAAAATCCTTGGAAGCCGCACCAACTCCGATCACATGCTGTGACCCTTTGAAGAGATCCACCTGTTCGATAATTCCAGCATCCTGTGCCTTGAAGGTCACGCGCGTGCCATCCAACAGCATAAAGGTCGTAAAGTCGTCGCTGGATTTTAAGTCTTTGAAATCCCCATTATTATTACCGGCCACATCATCGACATCCACGTGCGGGTCGCCCCAAACGGTGGTGCTTTTATTGGTCCATTTGTCGAGAATTGTAAAAGTTGCGCCATCTGCAAATTTGAAAAGGTAGCGGTCTGATTCGGAATAATTCTGATCGTGAACCACCAGACCTTCCAGCTCGGTATTTGATCGGACGCGGAGTTCCAACTTGATTTCCACACTCTGAGTGCCGGTTACGGTGAATCCCTCTTCAGCATTATTTTCCTGGGCAGGAAGTGTTCCTGGCTTCGCGGCGTTTCTGCGATCTGTTGTCACTTTCTGCGGATCAGCCAGGTTTATGTTGATATTGTCTATTGGCGGCAAAGGGTTGGAACTCTGGTTTTGAGCAGACTGGGCAGGGTCGCTGAAAAATGCCTGATCTTCTTCAAAATATTCCAGCGCCGATTTTTCCTCCACTTGTTTTCCGCTGCGGCGCAGCGCTGCGTTTTTTTCAATTTCCATCAGACGACGTGCCACCAATAAATTGGATAGATCAACCGATGCAACGTTACTCATACCAGCCTCCCGGGCCAAATCGAATCTATAACTAGAGTCGGCATAATTGGTGAAATCTTTAGGGGAGTTTTTTTTGTGGAATACCTATGACAACATGTGCGTCAAATCATTTGAAGCGATTCCCCCATCAGGCCGTACCAGATCGATTAAATACAAAACAGTTGGACAGGGATCGGTTTCAATTCCGCCATCCAACCGTTCTTTATTTTTTTAGTGAATTCCCTGCTGCATTCGTGTTTGATGGATAAAACTGCTGATCATCTCCATAGATTGAAATTGTTTTCCAGCGACAACCAAAAATCCAGGTGCCCAGAATTGGCCGGAGAGATTTTTTCGTGAATATCTGGGATAGTACTCAAAGATCTTCTGCGAAGATAGCTGACGTATGATCCGCATGAACTGGGCCGGGTTTACAGTGAGGGGAACTGTCATGACCCACTGAAGGTGTCCGGGCCGAATCATAATATCATCCAGCCGCCAGCTGTATGATATGCAAATTTGTCTTACCCAATTGGGCAGATCCTCCGTGATATCACCAGCCAGATAATGATCGGGGAAACGGGGAATTAACAGGCAGGAAAACGACTGTTCGTAAGGGATCTGCTGCGCAGATTCCAACTCAACGATTTCGCTGGCCCCCCTATCTGTTGAGAGGTTTTGCTCTTCAAGGTTTATCTCAGAGACAGACGCAGACATAGATGACCGCAGGATTGTTTGAAGTTCCCCTTGCTCAATTTGCGATTCTTTTTGCTCAAATTGCAATTGTTCTGTTTCGAGAGTTACATACTCAAAGGAAATCACGAATGCCTCAGTAAACTTTTTTTCAAAAGCGCATTTATTTTCATAAATGCAGGATCGGTTGAGAAAATAAAATGCTTGTCAATGAATTCCTTTTTGATTAAGGAAAGTGCCATATTTTTTATCGTGTTCCTGAATGTGGTCTATCAGCCACTGCTTGAGAAAATCACGGGTTTTTTGGCTGGCAGCAAAATCTCCAGTCTCAAATTTTTTTATTAGTTCGGATACTTGCGTGATCAGGTCTGCGTGCTGGCGTTTTTGAACAACCAAGCCCGGGTAGCTATGTTTTTGCAGGAGAGCTTCCTCATCAGCAAAGTGAGTTTGGGTGTAATTTACCAGATTAACAAACACTTTGGGCAGGACATCCTTGCCTTTCCCTTGCCCCATGGCATCGTGCAGTTCATTGATCAGGTCAAAAAGGTGTTGATGCTGTTTATCCATAGCAACATTTTGAACCGAATAACTATCGTTCCATTTAACGAGCGCCATATTTTCTCCTGGTGAAAAGAAACTAATTCAAATTTTCTCCTAGAGTATAGCCGTTGCTTCATATATTTCCATAAAAAACGGGTTAAATTTCGGGGGCCGGATCTTACGTCTGTTCTGGATATCTATTTTCAAATCTCAATTTAAGAACGGAATAATGCCCTACTGCGCTGCGAGTACTTCATTCATAATAAGAGTGGAGCTTTTCACAGACTCAAAATATATATTCCGCCAGACATGCGGTTTGATCCCCAATTGTAAAACGGGATCCCAATCGCCGCCCTCTGTTGCGATCACAGCACTCAGCGCCAGGCCCAATTTTCCTTTCCGATATATAAGCGCTTCAGTGATTTCGGCGGTAAGCGACAGACGCTCAACCAACTGAACCATCGGAAGATCCATGATGGCATCCAAAACGGAGAGCAGTCCGATCAGGAAATATGATTCGGCCTGCCGCTCTCCCAGCGCTTTTCCAAGCATTTCACACATCTTTGCGCGCTGAAGGGCAACCGCTGTCAGTTCATGCGGCTTGTCATCCACGGTTGCCATCATAAGAAGCATCATCCAACTGCGGAGTTGCTGCAGGCCGATCATGGATATGGCCTGTTGAATGGATTTGACCTGATCTGTCAGGGAATAATAGCCGGAGTTCACCAGTCGCAGCAGTTTGTAACTCAGGCCGACATCCTGGGAAATGATCGGGTCTAAAACGTGGAAGCTGGTCTGGGTATCCATGGTGGCCGCCAGGGAGCGCATTAGACTTAGCCGCGATACATCCAGTTTTTTATTTTTATTTATTATTGTTTCTGGTTTAGAAAAAAAGTACCCTTGAAATAGATCAAATCCCAGATCCAGGCAGGTTGAAAAATCCTGCGGCGTTTCCACCTTTTCGGCCAGCAAGAGAATGCCGTGTTGTTTAATTGAATTTACCAGCTCAGGAAGATCCGATCTGTTTACAGCCAGCATATCGATCTTGATCAGATCAACCAGACCCTGGCCGAGGATCGGCGCGATCTTGTCAAAAGAAATTACATCATCCAATGCGATCAGGAAATTCTTTTTTTTGAATTTATGAAGCGCCTGAAAGAGTTCATTATCGAGTGTTATATCTTCCAAGACCTCCAGGATGATCTTTCTGGGATCAAAGTTCTCCGATCGAATTGCTGTCAGCAATTGAATCAGATCATCTTTTACGAGGAAGTCTCTTGTGAAATTTATAAAAGCAAGCTGCGGACCCACAATGGCATCCAGCCCCATTTCAAAAAGTGTGTTCGCAAAAATCTGGGAGGTGGCTGTGTTTCCATCTTTAAACACAGCGTTTGTGTCTGTCAGCAAGGCTCGATACAACAATTCATAACCGATGGTCTCTTTATAACTGTTTAAGATCGGTTGGCGGCCTACGAGTAGTTCTGACAAATTTTCCCTCCCGAATAATGGTTCGCCTTATGCGAACTCATTTGAACACCATACATCCGATATCACCTCAGAGATCCCCACGACTCTGGCGTACAGCGCAAGTGCCGTCCCGATGTTTTTTCGGGAGAGGTGCATGATCAAGCGCACACAATAAATTATTTTAGTGTAAATCCGTCCCAACTGTAATAAAAAGGCCGTTAATTTTCCCTCCCGCTGATCCTGTTTGATTTGAGTACCCGCCAACAGTACGGAAGCGAAACATTGACTTGGGGAAATAAAACTTACAGAGCACGAATATCCTGCAAAACGGGGTTGGGAAAATTAACGCAATATTAATGGGTTCTTACCTTTATCTTTATTATGAAATAAAGCACTTATCCATACAATGGTAGGGAATTGGCAACCTTATATTTTTGTTATTAATTTATGGGTTACCACAAACTAGTTCGTCATTCTTTCGGCGAGGCCCGGGTCAAGGTATTCGACCCAGGAATAAAAAAGGATATGCCCATGAGTGAACAGGAAAAAATCGAATCTTATATTGCAATGTGCAAATGTTGTCTGTTGGCACAGGCGATGAAAAATTGCCCACTATGCCGGTTCAATATTGGACTGGCAGAGGAGGTAGCGCTGGTTGAGCCGATAGCCTTTTCAATACCATTAGTAAATGAACAGACCGCGATATTCGCGATGATTGAATAAAGCCTACTCAAGAATTTTCATTACTGTTTCAAGGAGAATAAAATATCATGAATTTCCTCAATAATCTAAAGACAAGTGTTAAATTGATCGGTAGTTTTTTGATCATCGCCATCATTACGGCGATCGTCGGAATTGTGGCAATTTACTATATCAAACAGATCGATGCCGCAGATACCAGGCTCTATCAAAACCAGACGGTACCGATCAGCCAGATCGCTGATGTTGCCACTGCATTCCAACGCACACGCGTCAATCTACGTGATATGTTACTTTCAACAGACGTGGCCGAAGATCAGAAATACATTGCTACGATCAAAGAGCTTGACACTGAGATAACCACCATATCGGCTGAATATGAAAAGCTGATCGTTTCCGCAGAAATGCGGGCATTATTTGACACCTATACCAAGGATTATCAGAGTTTTACTGGCTACCGCGATCAGATCCAAGCGTTGGCGTCTGCAGGAAAAGAAACTGAAGCACTGGCTTTAATGCGCGGCGATGCCTTTGCAAGCGCTAAGGCAGTAGAGTCAGGTCTTGATGCGATGCAGGTCATGAAGGTGGAACAGGCCAAGGGTGTTTCCGATGCCAATACCGTCATTGCCAATCAGGCCACTACGATCATGATCGTGGTCATCATTATTGCGGTACTGCTGGCGATGGGATTTGGCGTCATCATATCCAACAGCATTGCCAATCCATTGGCTTTCCTCACCAAACTGGCGAAGGCGCTCTCCGTCGGCGACATGGTGCGCGATGTGAGCGAAGCAGAAAAAGATACGGTCCGAAAACGGAAGGATGAGATCGGGGATATCAGCAACGCCTTTGACAGCTTAATTAATTATATGCAGGGTATGGGCGTCTCTGCCACTGCCATTGCTGAAAACGATCTGACCACCACAGTCACACCCAAATCAACCAAAGATGAACTCGGCAATTCCTTTGCCAAGATGATCGCCGGTCTGCGCGATGCCGTCAGCCTGATCGCTGAAAGCGCCAACGCGGTCTCAGCCGCTTCGGCTCAGCTTGCCACGGCCTCCGAACAATCCGGTGAGGCCACCAGCCAGATCGCGACCACCATTCAACAAGTGGCGCTCGGCACCGCCCAACAAACCGCAGGTGTCACCAAGACTTCAGGTTCCGTTGAACAAATGGGACGCGCCATTGACGGCGTCGCAAAGGGTGCTCAGGAACAGGCCAA
>CAIWRB010000242.1 GCA_903914955.1 uncultured Chloroflexota bacterium
CCATGATTCGTAATCTATTGTGAGTAACATTCTTGGAGACGGATTCATACGCGGAAGATTATAGCATGGCGAATTGAAATAATTTTTGATGTGGCTTAGTTGGAGCATTTCAGAGCGGAGATGATCTTCGTGGTTTTTTCCCCGCCTTTACCGGCGACTTTTGCTTGTATCTGCTTCCAGACAGCGCATACCCCCCTGTGCATTTTTGCATCATCCTTCAAAATTTGTTCTGATCGTTTCTGCGCGGCTTGCAGGTCACCGATTAAAGCGTGTGCTTCAATAAAGATTAGCCATTCGTTCTGATCTACAGGCGTATAACCCTGCGCGATTGCTTCTGATTCAAGGGAAATTACTTTTGCGAAATTGCCAGTTTGGAAAGCAAGTTCAGCTTTCGTGAAGTAATAACACCACATGTGCGCTGGTTCATGTGATAGGAAGATGGGAGTGGCAACTTTATCAGGGTTTGTGATGATCCTCGATGGATCGGAGATGGGAATTGCTTTTGTCAGCGTTTCTGGTAAAGTGGCATAAATATCCGCATCGCCGCGGGATGGATCAAGCACGCGTAGACACCCAATTGATGGCATGTAGATCACCACTGCTTGAGATGTGGATCCGTGAAAATTCATTGTTCGATAGGTAAATGAAATATCGGTATCAGGTTCAAGAGAAGGCAGCGTGGCGCTTCCGATGCGTTTTTCGGTATTAAGCAATGCGTACGGTAAATTGGGCGGTGTTAGTTCCGGCGCGTACATCCAATTGATGGGTGCGGTAAAAGATAGGTCGGTTTCATAGTCAATAGGCATTTGGTGTGTGAGGAGTACGGTGTTTGGTTTCAATGCTGGGATGCGCCAGGTTAATTGCCAATAGATCTGTTTCTGCTGTTCCCAGTCACGCCGAAAAATATTTGCGTTGAAGAATTGTTGACCAACGCCCAATGCGATCAGCGAGATGAATAGAATTGTTTTGTAACGCGTGTTTTGAAAGATCAACTCGATGAATCCGATGATAAAGATACCCCCGCCGATCATCATGGAGATCATGAATCTGTCATAGCTGCTTTGAAGTCTGAGAGGCAGGCCTGCGGCTAGCGAGGGGAGTCGTCCGAGTAAAATGCCGATCAAACCAATGGCGATGAGTGACAAGGCAAAACTGCGCGTTTCGTTTTGACCCTGCAGGTGTGGAAAATATAACATAAGTAGTGTGAAGGTCACCGCGATGAGACAGAGCGTTAATAGGGAGGATGGCGCTAAAATGTTTGCCGAGCATAAAACCAATACTTGTCCCCAAACATAGAAACAAACTTTCCAGAGGGTATCTACCACTTCAACAAAAATATTGACACTTGAAATATCATTTGCGGCAGTGACTTCATAAGAATTGTACGCTCCGAATCGGTAGTAACCGATCAGCCAGAGTGCGTTCAATATCCAGACGAGAAGATAGGGCCACCAAATCTTTATGGTCATGCGGATGCGGTCAATGAAAACGCCTTTATGATCGAAGAATAGAAAAAGTAAGCGCAATCCTTCCAGTCCGAAAAAATACTCGGTTGGAAATATGCCGCAGATCTGCAGGAGAAGCGCGATCATTATATAAATCCATGGATGTTCGGCGCGTAATGCTTTGAAGGTAAATCCAAAGGATAAAATATAAAATATAAATGGAATTAATTCCTGATTGATGTGCGTGTAAGCCACCCAATGTTGACTGTATCCAGGGAAAACTGTGATGAGCAGCGCAAGAGTTAGCGCGAAGTGCGGGCGAGTTGGCCAAATCTGTTTGAAAGTCCACCATGCTGAAAGTCCAATTAAGAAGCGAATGATCAGTGCAAAGATCTGCCAGTAAAGGGGAATCGGTGGGATGAAAGTTGTAGTCGCGTAGAAAATCGGTCCTAAAAATGGACGGAAAGGCATGAAGGCGGGAATAAATTCGGCGGGACCAAGGAATTTTGTGATCCATGCGAACGGCCAGTCGTCCCAGTAGAAGCCTGTATACGGAAGCAGCAGTCCATACCCAAGGATCGTGACGAATAAAAACAGGAATATCGGATGGGTGAGTTTCGAGCGCAAAGTTTGCATTATGGAATTTGCTTGATCTCGCAGAAAATAGCTTTTCCACGTTGTATAGAAAGGAACACGGGCGCATCCCTAAATGTACCGCGATCTTCGTTGGTGCGCGTATTGACCAAAACGAAATCACCAGGCTTTATCTGAGAAAGTTCCGTACGGTAATCGTGGATCGTGATGTTTGGGGTCGCGTAATAGGCGGCGATATAAGGCTCTCGTTTTATAAATAGTTGTGACCCCGGCGGTGCTTTTTTATCGAAATCCAAAAGTGCTTCGCGATAACAGGTGAGCCAATATTCGGTTTCGTAGGTGCGGAAAGCACTGCTTGTGCCGCCTGCGAAAGAATTGTAATATGCGTATTCATAAGGATGGAGTTGCAGCGCGCCATAGATCCCGGGCAAAAGCAGAATCAGTACAAATGAAATTGCGCCCCAGCGGTTTTTTACAGTGTCGAAGATTTTTTCAAAAGCAAATCCTGCAAAGATGAAGATCGGCGGAAGCATGAATAGGAAATGACGGAAGCCATCATACATTGGTGGTTTACGAAAGATAACATACGCGGCGGGGATGCAGAACCATAATAAAATGAGGATTAAGATCAGCCGCTGCTTGTAATTCGATTTCCAGATCCAAAGAAACAGGCCGATGAAAAATAAAAACCAAACTGGTTCGGTCAGCGTAAAACCGAGTAGTATAGGTAAATACCTGCGGGGAAGTTCGTTGGCGAGATAAATATTTCCATTGAAGAGTACTTTTAGTTGCGTGGGGTTCGCCGACATGAACCCAAAGACTTCAATAAATTTTTGAAGTGGGTTCGTCCATAAATAAGGCCAGACAAGGAGTGAAATAAAAATGGTGAGCACACTATAAAAAGCCAGGCATTTTATAAATATTATAGCGTTGTCTTTTTTGAATTGACTGAGCGCATAAAAACTCACCAATACACCAGCCAATGGGCCAAGTACGCGAATGGATGTCGCGATTCCAAGAAAGAACGCTGCGAGGATAATTTTTGACAAATTGTATTTTTTATTTTCGACGATCGAATCCACCATTTCAAAACCGAAGCAGATTGCGGCGAGAAAAAAAACAAGAAAGGGCGGGTCTTTTGGGTTAATAAAAGCGTGCCCCCATAGAAGCGGCTGCCAGGCGAACAGGGAGGTGGAAGCAAGCGCTGCGGGTTTGCTCATCCATCGTTTAGAAAAACGATAGAGCAGATATACTCCAATTTGGAATGTAAAAAAATTGACGAGATGCCAGGCGGAGGCATTGTCCATGCCAAAAGATTCGAGAACAGACACAACTGGATGCGCGATCAGAACGTACGCCGGGCCCCGGTTGGCGTGGTCTGTTCCACTGACACCGTAGGCATTCTCAAGATTGAAGTTTCCACTGAACCATGCGGCTGGTGAGTATGCGTAGCCAAGCGAGTTGGCATAATCATAAAAGAGCGGCTCGTCCCAGGACAAGCCGTAATTTCGAAAAGTTAATAAGCCGACCACAATGTTGATGATCAGTAAAATAAGAATTGGATGTTGGCGGATTTTTTGCACGATGGGGGGTTATTTTTTCGAGATGCGGTACGCTTGCCGCTTTTTAGCTTGTTCCATTCGTTGACTTTCTTCTTCTGTTTCGATGATCAACTCCGGTACAGAGGTTGGTTTTCCGTCATCGTCCAATGCCACATAGACGAGATACGCATTGTTCGTGTGGATGCGTTCGCCTGTGATGGGATTCTCCGCAATTACCTGAACCTCGGCTTCCAATGATGTTTTTCCAACATAAGACACTTCCGCGTTGAGGATGATGAGATCGCCTATTTTGATCGGTTCACGGAAGACGAGCGAGTCTACTGCCACTGTGACGACTCGTTTTTGCGCGTGGCGCATACAGGCGAGCGCACCGGCTTCGTCCGCGAGTTTCATGATCCAACCGCCATGCACATTGCCGAAATGGTTGGCGTGTTCAGGCTGCATCAATTGCGCGATGCTGATGCGCGAGGCGCGGATGGTTTTTGGTTTGGGGGCGTTTGTCATTGGGTTGTTATAATTTCAAGGAGAAATTTTACGGAGTGTGAAGTCTACAAAACTTGCCTCTCCATAAATATTGTGGCTAATCCATATCCTGGCGGTTTTCGCCAGAATCGATTGTATGCAAACGTTCTGGAAGGTCAAGTAACACGTCAATACTAGAGTGGGTCAATTCAGGCATCATGGGCGCAAGCGGAATCGTTGCGGGCGGGTAAATTTTTCGGGGAGGTGGAGGCGGCTTCAAGTTAGGTTTGAGCGTGGATGTCGATCGTCTGCGAATAATGCGGGGGTCGTTGGTAAGAGTCCCGACAAAGTCTCCGAGTACCGAGTAGACTTCCCGCTTGGGAGTGATGAATCCTATCCAATCCCCATTGCGGTTGAACAGGTATGGATAAACTAAAAAGGCTTCTGCGTCGCCTTTGGTGGTGAAAATGGGAATGATCGTGGGCTGGCTATTGTTCATTGACTCACCTTATGAATTATTGTCAATGTCATTATACGTCCAATACCTATTCACGAAGAAGTTCCAAATCATTACAATTCCAACAGCCGCCGCGAGAGTGATATTGTTGGCGTAGAATTCTGCGGTCTTCGCAGATGCGTGGAATACGCCTTCAAAAAAATGAAGGACGGGCGGTTCAACATAATGAAGAGTTGGAATTCGGATCGCTACGCCGGCTGTATTCACCAGAAAGAACATCCCTAATTGATTCAGCAGTGACCGTGACCGTGATTCAGGATACGTCCAATAGCGATTCCAGATGAAATTATTGATCACAGCGCAGGTAAAAGAGATCGTACCCGCATAAACGAGGGATATGTTTGTAAAATGTGAAAGCAGGTTCATCACTCCAAAATCAATTGCCGCGCCGAGAGTGCCGACCAGCGCAAATTTGAAGAAACGATTGCGTTCCTTTGTGTTACTTAGGCTCATGTAGTTCCCAATTTTTGTTTAAAGAATGGAATCGTGCGACGGATACCTTCTTCAAGGTCTACTTTGGGTTCCCAGTTTAAGAGATCATGTGCGCGGGTGATGTCCGGCTGGCGGCGTTGAGGGTCACGCGCACTTCGCGCATCAACATACGTGATACCCGCTTTGTTGCCAGTGATCTTGTTGATCGCTTCTGCAAATTGCAGGATGGTCATTTCTATGGGATTCCCAATGTTGACAGGGAAATGCTCCTCGGAGTAGAGCAGTTTTACGATCCCGTTCACCAGATCATCCACAAAGCAGAATGAGCGGGTCTGGGCCCCGTCACCATAGACAGTGAGTGGTTGACCGAGTAAAGCTTGTTTGAGCAGATTCGGCAAGGCTCGTCCGTCTTCCAGATCCATGCGTGGACCGTAAGTGTTGAAGATGCGCACGATGCTTGTGTTCACGTTATGGAAACGGTGATAGGCCATCGTTAAAGATTCCGCAAATCTTTTCGCTTCGTCGTATACGGCGCGTGTACCGACCGGGTCCACGTTGCCGGCGTAATCCTCTGTTTGTGGATGTACCAACGGGTCACCATAAATTTCGCTTGTAGATGCAATTAAAAAGCGTGCATTTTGTGCCCGTGCAAGTCCAAGACAATTGTGTGTGCCAAGCGCGCCGGCCTTCATGGTTTGAATCGGAAGATTGAAATAGCCCGATTTAGATAATGGGTTTGGGCTGGCGGGAGAAGCAAAATGCAGGATCGCATCTACAGTACCGGGTACGAAGATGTAGTTAGATACATCACGCCTGTAAAAGGAGAATTTTTCATTACCCGCAAGGTGCGCGATATTATCAGGGCTCCCTGTTATGAAATTATCCATCCCAATGACTTCATGTCCATCGTTAAGCAAATGGTCGCAAAGATGGGAGCCCAGAAACCCGGCCGCGCCTGTGATCAAAATCCTCATTGTTTTTACCTCATTCAAAATTTATTTCCAATTAATGGCGCTGATCAATCCGTCGCCAGTAACTTGATACGCTTCGCTGCTGTTACTATCCACGAGCCAAAGATTGCCCTGGTACATTACCGCAAGAAAATCACCAGTCTGTCCATCAAGTTGTTCAGGGGCCCAGGCAGGGGATTGTGGTTCAATTCCGCTTGCGTCTGCCGGTGGAAAAAGAGCTTTTCTGTTCGAGCCATCCCGATCCATTACCATTAATCGATAGCGGCTCGTCTCGCTTTGCTCAATAAAAATGGATTGCAGATAGGCTACCTGATAAGACTTTTCTTTGCCGTTTGTTTGGGCAGGAGACGACGCTGTATAGGAGAACATGCCTGTTGCATCGACAATGGATACAGTCGCTTCACTACTTAACGAAGTGGCTGAGAGATCAAAAAAAGGTGACTCTTCGCTGGTTATAGGGGCGGGGGCTGGCGCATGGCTGACGTAATATAAAGTCATTCCGTCTGCGCCCCATGTCAGCGGTGGAATCCAAGCCCAATCGCTGTGTGTATTCAGGGGCGTGATCTCCAGCAATGGTTTGAGATAACCGCCATCCTGATCTACCAAGCCAATTTCATCCGGACGCGCGTATGCCAGCTGACCACTATCAGAATAAGCAAATGACATTCCCCACCAGCCATATACCCCGCCGCTATTTGCTTCCAACATCTTGACCGGAATGCCGCCCGTGATGCTGACGCGATACAAGTCGTTGTTTGCCTGCCAGCCGGGGGATGTGCTGCGGGGTTCCACTGTTGAATATGCGACCGAACTTGTTCCAGGAATCCATGCCGCGAAGTGAACTACGTTTTTGGCTTGTAGATAAACAGGTTTTGGCACTAGGTTTTGGATGCGCACTGACCAAAGTGTATTGATCTCTTCACTGGCGGGCTTTTTGGATTTTCTGGTATAGATCAAATATTTGCCGTCTGGTGACAGAAAAAAAATGCGTCCATCCAAATCTCCGCTGCTGACGAGGATGCGTCGGTTGGCTGTGGAGCCTTCCATGATCCATGCATTACCTCCCGCAAGATAGGCGATCACCCCGGGAATATTCAAAGGTGTGAAAGAAGATTGCGCGCCGACCATTAATATCTCCGGCAGAGCTTCTTTTAAAATAACCGTTTTGACCGACGACTTGCTGATCTCAATATTGTCTTCGAGAATTCTTCGAAAGGTAATTTCTTCCAAACCGTTCACGCCAGCTTGCACGAGTCTTGTTTCGCCTTCAGGAAGCGTTTCATTTCGCACGATCTGTTGTTCGTATGCCACGACCACTTGCTCGGTATCAAATATCTCCTCCACCCGAGTAAGGATGATTTGATCGCCTTCGCTTAGCACTGTGTAAAACGGGGGGTCGGTGCGGTCTAATTTTCCCGTTGCGATACCCGCGGTTTGCAGAGCCTGTGTCACGGTGCTGCCTGATGTTATAGTTACTTCGCGTGTTGTTCCGTCTGTTTTAATTGTGACAGTCATATCCCCGCCAACTTGAGGCGAGCGGCAGGAAACTGTCAGCCATGCGAATGCTAAAAGAAACAGGAGCAGACTTGGACGATGAAGCGTGAAGCGAAACATGTCGGGTATAATCCAGCCGCTATTTAATTCGCCCAGTCATTGTCATGAGGCCATCTGCAATGACGATTGATTCAAGACGAAAGCCAGTGGCCACTGGCCCGAGTGAACCGGTGAAGGCTTCATCAATGATCGCACTGATCGCATTGTTCATTCCTTCAGGGGCTGGAATTGGGCCGAAATCCGCGGAGACGATCTCGATCTTTGGCAAGCCGCTGGTTTCATCAATGCTGACATTCATTGTGATCATAATATTTGCGGCAATCATGCCTTGGGCGATTTTGCCATACATTTGCAATTGGCCGTCGCGAAGCAGAATTTGCGGCTCAGTGAATGGCGGATTGGTTTGTTCTTGCATCTTTAGCGCAATATACGATGTGAGCTGGCTTTCCGTGAATTGCAATGTGACCAGACCGCTGTCTGCGCCTGCGATAAAAGCCTGTTCGATGAGCGTGCGCATATTTTGCACTTCGTTTTCAGAAACGGGTACAGCTTGCTCCGGGTAATCGGGGCCGCCAGCGAAAACAGTGCAGGCCAATGAGGCGAGGACAAGTATTACAAAGAAATAAGTTATGGAAGTTGTTTTTGTTTTCATGGTTTTATCTATCGGATATAAATTTTATAGCGGAGCAATTATAGCATGAGCGACTCTCAATCCACTTCAAATACCGAACTATCACTCGCCGCAAAAATCGAAGCGATGTTATTTGTTTCTGCTGAACCTGTGCCGGTGACTCAGCTAGCAACCGCGCTGGATATAACCGCTTCAGTCGTGGAGCGTGGACTAAAGGAATTAGATGGGTCACTGACGACCCGTGGTCTGCGTCTGCAACGAAATTCAGGGCGCGTGCAATTGACCACTGCCCCTGAACTTGCCCCGTTGATTGAGCTTTTTCTCGGTCTGGAGGCAACTACTCATCTTAGCCGCGCCTCGTTGGAGACTCTGGCGATCATCGCCTATCAGCAGCCTTGTACGCGCCCGCAAGTGGATTCCATTCGCGGCGTGAACAGTGATAGCATGATGAAGAGTTTGTTAAGTAAAGGCCTAATTCAGGAATCAGGCCGCACCGATGGCCCCGGCCGTCCGATCTTATATTCCACAACGCCGGAGTTTTTACAGCACTTTGGCCTGAGTTCCATCATTGAATTGCCTCCACTTGCTACACCTGCCGAAGCAGATGCCGAGCATAGCGTTTTGTTAAAAGGATAGTTATCACATGCAGGAACGATTACAAAAACTGCTCGCCCAGGCTGGTTATGGGTCCCGCCGCGCATGCGAGGAATTTCTTATTTCTGGTCGAGTGCGTGTGAATGGACTGATTGCCGTTCTCGGCCAAAAAGCTGACCTGACAGTTGACAAGGTTACCATCGACGGAAAAGCTTTGCCCAAAGCCGAGTCTCTGACTTATATTGCACTCTATAAACCACGCAATGTCCTTTCCGCGGCAGAAGGACAGGATGACCGTGAAACGGTTCGCGGACTGATCCCTGTGGAAGGACATTTATATCCTGTCGGCCGGTTGGATTATGATTCTGAAGGTTTGATCCTAATGACGAATGACGGAGAATTGACTAATAAATTAACGCATCCGCGCTTTGGTCATGAAAAGGAATATCGGGTATTGGTCGCGAGCCGCCCAGACGAGAAACAGTTTGAAGCATGGCGTCGAGGTGTGGTTCTTGATGATGGTGATAAAACCATGCCTGCTGACGTGGTGTTTATTTCCTCTTCCGGCAAAGGCGCGTGGATCCGTGTGGTGATGGGTGAAGGCAAAAAACGTCAGATCCGTGAGGTTGGGAGATTGCTGGGTTTGCCAGTAGTAAAAATTGTCCGCATGAGAATTGGCACATTGAAATTGGGCAGTCTCAAGCCGCGTCAGTGGCGCTATCTTACAGAGAGTGAAGTAATGGAATTAAAAGGGGAAAAAAGGAAGCTGGTGGAAAATAGCAATGAGCGAGGCCGAGCTACCCAGTTCCAATCAAAAGACCGCCCAAAACGTGTTTCAATTAATCTATCAAAAGATCGTCCCAAACTCGCCCCTAACGAGAGGCCCCGTACCAAGGAACGTACTCAAGGCGTACGTAATGGTCGGCCGGGCAGCTCAACAAAGCCTCGAAAACCACGACATTGATTTTCGAAAAAAAATATCCGTTGCTCAATTCAAGCAACGGATATTTTTGATTAACTGAGTCTTATGTCCCAAAACTTTTTTACTACTTTCTCAAGAGCATTTTTGACATCCTCTTTTTTAAGGCCCGCCACTTTGAAAGTGAGTATTTTTGTGCCAGTATCGGGGCCTGAGAACATCCCGAAGGAAACGAAGTTTCCACCCGCATCGGCAATTGCTTTAGTCACCTTTGCAAGTTGACCTGGCTTATCTTCCACCAGCGCACTGACTCTAATGGCTTTTTCACGCGCGCCCATTAGTTCAAGTAATATCTTGAACAGATCCGTCTCTGTGATCATTCCAACTACTTGACCTGAACGCACCACCGGCATACCCCCAATTTTAGAATCCGCCATGATACGTGCGGCTTCCTCGATGGGTGTGTCTATATCCATGGTCTTGACCTTTTTGCTCATGACCTGTTTTACGGTCACTTTGCTGATCAGATAATTCATTTCCCAAACGCTCAAGCTGGTGACAGGCGATGGGGATGCGTTTAGCAGATCACGCTGAGAAACGATTCCGACCAACTTGCCTTCTTTCATGACCGGCGCGCGGCGGATATGTTCCTTCTTGAACATTACCAAAACATCATGAATGGGAGCATCAGGGGTTACTGAAATAACAGGGTGGGACATTCTTTCACCGACAAACATAATTGCCTCCAAATTGGTTAACCGAATTGGAAAAACCCAATTCGTGAAATTTGTTACAAACGTATTATACGCACTTTCGACAGAAAGAAAGTCACGAAATTTGAGTGAATAAGGTCACTTCTATTTCGCGAATTCTTTCACTACTCTAGCCATATGACGAGCGTGTTTAAGATATAGATCGAGGCGAATGTTTTCGTTGGGCGCGTGGGCGCGGGTGTCAGGGTAGCCGAGTCCCATCGTCGCAACGGGCAGGCCAAGGTCATGGACGAACGGGTAGCTGGGGCCAGATCCGCCTACCATGGGCACGATCTCCATCTTTGATTCAAACACCTCTTCAGTTGTATCCACAATGATCTTGATGAATGGATCGTCCGGGTCAGTTTGTGCGGCTGGCTCGCCTCCTAGAAAATTAATTTCCACATCTTTGAAGCCTTCGTGGTCGAGGTGTAGGCGAAGTTTGGCGACAATATCCTCAGGTTTCTGGCCGAGAACGAGGCGGAAATCCACTTTGGCAGAAGCGCGCGCCGGTTGGACGGTCTTTGAGCCGGGCCCTTGATATCCGCTTGTCAGGCCGCAAATGGTGCAGGTGGGTGTGAACACTTCTTCCATTTTTAGATCAGTGCCGCCCTTCAGGCCTTTGATAAATTCTTTGACACCATATTGTTTTTTATAGACCTCCGCGATGTCCGGAAGCGCCTCCATTAACTCACGGTCGCGAGCAGTTGGCGGTACGATGTTGTCGTAAAAGCCAGGGATGCGGATACGTTCATCCGGCCCCTTGAGGCTGTTCAGTGCCCAAACGAGACGCCACGCCGCGTTTGGGAAGATGCTGCCACCGGTACCCGAATGGACATCTGTCTCCAAACATTCAACAGAAAGCTCAACATAGCAGATCCCGCGCAGGCCGAGATATTGCATGGGAACTTCGCGGTGATCTACTCCGCCAAATTCCCATATGCAGGCATCGGCTTGAAGAATATCCAAATTGTGTTTGATGAAATCATGCAAATGCACGCTGCTGGTTTCTTCCTCGCCTTCGACGATGAATTTGACGTTGCAGGGCAGTTCGCCTTCAGAATCCAGAATTGCGTCCAGTGCGAAGAGGCGTGAGGTTAAGTGACTTTTGTCGTCGCTGACTCCGCGGCCGTACATTTTTCCGCCGCGGATGACCGGCTCAAAGGGGGGTGATTCCCATAATTCCAAAGGTTCAGGCGGCTGAACATCATAGTGATTATAGATGAGCAGAGTCTTGTCGCTTTTTCCTTTTCGCTCACCGAATACAACCGGTGCGCCGTCGGTATCCATGACTTGGGCAGTGAAGCCGCGCTTTTCGAGCATGGTTTTCACAATTTGTGCACATTCCTTCAAACCCAAATTCTGTGCGCTGATGCTTGGCTGTGCCACATACACTGAAAGTTCCGCAAGACTTTGGCCGAGGTTGTTTTCGAGGTACGAATCTATTCTTTTGTAATCGCTCATGGTTTCTCCTTATTTTTAGAGTGCTGAATCTTGCTCCAGCTGTAAACGGCAGCGAGCTGTTCAACTCAAGATGGGAAGACCCAACTTAAAATATTTTTTCCAGCCAGTTGATCGAGTAGGCGCCTGCGTAGGCAAACATTGTCATTTTGATCAATTGGCCGATCCAACAAAAAAGCAGGAATTTCCAGAGCGGCATTTTGGCGATGCCGGCGGCGATTCCTGCTATATCAAAAAATGGATTGGGTATGGCAGAGAGAACCAGAATCGCCCATCCGCCATATTTATTGATCCACGGGCTTATTTTTCTGAAAGTGTTTGTTTGTTCTACAACAGCCTGTCCGCTAAAACCTGCGAGGTAGCCGGAAAGTTCACCCAGCGCGCCGCCTGTTCCTGCCGCGAACGCGACACCCAGCGGATTGAAAATACTGCCCATTGCAAAAATAACAGCCACTCCTGGCGCAGGCAGGAAAACAGTCGCGTTTGCCAATAATGCGATCAGGAAAATGCCAGGATATCCATACGCGGCAAATTCCTCTACATGATCGCGTATGCTATAAATGTAAACTGTGATTGCGATGACAGCAAGCAGAGCCGCGATTCGTAGAATTGTGAGGCCAATATTTGAACGTTTAGCTTTCTTCGATGGTAACACTGATGATCTTTACTGCCGGGGCGTTGACGTCGCCTGGGTCGCGCTCGGGAATAGACATGAGAACATCCAGTCCTTCCACAACTTTTCCAAAGACAGTATGCTTGCCGTTTAGGTGTGGAGTAGGGCCGTGAGTGATGAAGAACTGCGAACCGTTAGTTCCTGGTCCCGCGTTCGCCATGGATAGGATGCCTCGCTTATCGTGTTTCAAACTGGCGTCAAATTCATCGCCAAATTTATAGCCGGGTCCACCTCGGCCGGTGCCGGTGGGGTCTCCGCCTTGCACCATGAAATCGCCAATAACTCGATGGAAGATAACGCCATTGTAATAGCCCTCGCGGGAAAGAAAGACAAAATTGTTTACGGTCAGCGGGGTCTTATCTGCATATAATTCTATGACCATTGTACCTTTGTCTGTTTCCATGCGAGCTTTGTACAGCTTCTTTGGGTCGATCTGTAGTGCGGGTGGGGTAGTCCATTGTTTTGCCATTCTAAAATCTCCTTTAAGATATTTGTTCTACTGGAGTCCGAAGTCTACTGATTTCGTTGCAAAATCGGAAGATTTTGTACTCCGCTTTTTTATTTCAACAACAATTGAATCCTCGCCACAACCATGTCGAGCGCGGCGGTGTTGAATCCACCTTGAGGGATGATAATATCCGCATATCGTTTGGATGGTTCGACAAATTCGAGGTGCATCGGGCGGACTGTGGATTGATATTGTTTGATGACAGATTCAGTCGTGCGTCCTCTTTCGGTGATGTCACGATGTAAGCGGCGAATGAAGCGCAGGTCTGCGTCGGTGTCTACATAAATTTTTACGTCAAATAATTTTCGTAATTCAGGCTCCGTGAAAATTAATATTCCTTCAACCAGGATCACGCTGCGCGGCTTGACTGTGAATGTTTGGCTGGTGCGGCTGTCAGTGGAGAAATCATAAATCGGAACCTCCACGGGTTCAAGGTCACGCAGTGATGCGATGTGCTTTATCAGCAGTTCAGTTTCAAGGGAGTGGGGGTGATCGAAATTTACTTCCTTGTGCAGGGTTGGTGGTAATCCACTCAAGTCCTTGTAATATGAATCGTGCTGGAGATATGCGATCCGATCAGCGCCGACTCGGTTGAGTATTTCTTTAACGACGGTTGTTTTTCCCGAACCGGATCCTCCTGCGATGCCAATGACGAGAGGGATGTTGTGACTCATATTTTTAATTATAGCGCATGACTGATGAATCAAGCTCTGAGTCCGCACGTTTTCTTTCTGAGAAAAAAATTACGTGATTGAAATTAAACCAAATCTTCCGCGGTCAATCGTTTTTATTAATCAAACATAAAAGCCAATCCCACAGTGCCGGGACCTGTGTGAGTGCCCACCACAGGGCTGACTTCTGTAAAGATCGTTTCCACTGGATTTAATTCCTTTACGGCACGCGCAAGCAACGCCTTGGCATCTTCTTGGGCGTTAGCGTGCAGCGAAGCGATGCGAATATTGGATTTGCCTTTTGTCTTTTCCGCTACCAACTCAAGAATGCGATCATGTGCTTTGTTCTTGGTGCGGATGCGTTCTATGCCATCAACAAGTCCATTTCTAAGTTCAAGAATGGGTTTCAAGTTCAACACGGAGCCGATAAATCTCTGCGCTCCGCCAATACGTCCGCCGCGATGTAGGAATTCCAGCGTGTCTACTGCGAAAAAGATGCCAGTTCTTGAGTGGGCTTTTTCTGCCAGTGCAACTGTTTCCTTGAGGCTTGCGCCAGCTTCCAGTGAACGTGCGGCGGCGAGGACTTGGAATCCCAAAGCCATCGCGGTCGATTGGCTGTCAACCAGAGAAACTTTATCGCCGGCAGAGCCCATCAGCTCCTTGCCTTGAATGGCTGATTGCAGAGTGCCGGAAAGCTTTGATGAAATGAAGATACCAACTACTTCAAATCCCTGGTCCACCAGCGGTTGAAAAATGGATTGCATGGAAGTTGGCGAGACCTGAGAGGTGGATGGCATGACCTTCGCTGTTTTCAAACGGCTAAAAAATTCATCCGAGCCGATGTCGATTCCGTCACGAAAGGTTTGATTGTCCCAGATCAAAACCTGGGGAGCAACTGTTATATTATGCTTTCTAACGTATTCTGCGGGAATGTAAGCCGTGCTGTCGGTAACGATTGCAAACTTATTCATAAGTTCTCTCCGAAAAACTGGATTTTTCGTACGGAACCATTTTACCCTAATGGCAGATCGCGAGTTGAAGAAAATTGGAAGTTTGCGCTCATGGTATAATATTTCCCGCGAGCCTTATTTCACCATGGAACTTCAATTAGGAGCCTATTTTGGCCTTCAACCCTATTAACTGGCTGCTAGGCCTTTTTTCTCTGGACATAGCCATAGACCTTGGCACTGCGAACACGCTCGTCCATGTTCGCGGTAAGGGGATTGTAATTAATGAGCCATCCTGGGTCACTGTCGACAAGAAATTACGTCAGCCTGTAGCAATTGGTCTCGAAGCAAAAGAAATGGTCGGCCGCACACCAAGCAATGTAATGGTGGTGCGTCCAATTCGCGATGGTGTTATTGCAGAATTTGATGTTACGCAGGTCATGCTTGAATACTTCATTGGTAAAGTCCACGAACAAAGCATGGTACCGCTCCCGCGTCCGCGTGTGATCGTGGGTTTGCCGACTGGCGTGACTGAGGTTGAAAAACGTGCAGTCTATGATGCTGTGATGGCCTCCGGCGCGCGTCAAGCCATGTTGATCGAAGAACCGATCGCGGCTGCTCTTGGAGCTGGTCTGCCCATTGGTGAGATTCGAGGCTCAATGGTGGTAGACATCGGCGGTGGCACGACCGAAGTTGCAGTCTTATCTATGAGTGGAGTCGTAGCTTCCCGTTCTTTGCGTGTAGCTGGTGACGAGATGGATCAGGATATTGTGCAATATCTGCGTAACAAATATAACCTGCTGATCGGTGAAGGTAACGCTGAGCAGGTCAAATGGCAGATCGGTTCCGCCTATCCATTGCAGCCTGAAAAAACAATGGAAGTTCGCGGGCGAAATCTTGTCACCGGTTTACCCGAAACTGTTGAAGTCTCATCCATTGAAATTCGTGAAGCACTAACCGGTTCTGTTCAAGTTATCATTGATACCGTCCGCGACGCGCTCGATGAGATTCCGCCTGAAATCGTGTCAGATTTGATGGACATTGGTATTTGCCTTGCCGGTGGCGGCGCATTACTTCAAGGTCTTGCCGAACGCCTTACCGATGAAATGAATCTACGCGTATGGGTTGCGGAAGATCCGCTGACTTGTGTGGCGCGCGGCGCTGCCATGATCTTCGACGATCTTGATTCGCTTTCACGTTATTTAGTGGGCTTAGAACGCGGTAGTACGCGTCACATGGTTGGATGATCACAAACCCGAATCATTTTTTATGCGACTTGCCAGGTATAGATATTTGGTTGAAATGAATCTAGAGTTGATTGAGGTTTCCAGCGGTCCCGCTAGGGTTAATAAATTATGAATTCCCGTTCTTTACAAACTACGATTATTTTTCTTGTGGTAGGTGGGATTTTTATCTTAGCCCTCGGTGGTTTTTTCGGTTCCGCTTCAAGAAAATTTGACTCAGCCTTGATCGAAGTTCAAACATATATCGCCTCCCGCTTTCTTGGTATCCAGGACTTTTTTACCGCGCCGCGTGACATTGTATCCCTTCGCAATCGTAATGCTGATCTTGAAACTCAAGTATCGCAATTACAGGCACAAGTCATCGAGTTGCAGCAACTCACGAGTGAGACTGAAAGACTCGCGGCGCTCGTTGATTTTGCCAGTTCTAAAGCTGAAAACACTTATAAGGCCGCCGCTGTAATTGGTCGTGACCCTAGCCCTTTCCTACACTATATTATTATCAACCGAGGTTCCAACTCCAAAATTCGGCGTGGCATGCCCGTTGTAACCAATCAA
The DNA here is from genome assembly GCA_903914955.1 of uncultured Chloroflexota bacterium. Taxonomy (GTDB): domain Bacteria; phylum Chloroflexota; class Anaerolineae; order Anaerolineales; family Villigracilaceae; genus Villigracilis. The sequence goes on from CAIWRB010000242.1 coordinate 16,493, forward strand.
GGATTGGTTGGGCGGGTGGACGCGGTTATCGCCGATGCAGCGCGGGTGCAACTCATTACCGACCCAGCCTCGGCGGTTAACTCCATTCTGCAGAATGCAGATACGAATGCGATGACATTAGGGTCTGTTACCGGCGACATATCCCTGGATTTGATCTCACAAGATGTGAGTGTAGAATCAGGTGATCTTGTTCTGACCTCTGGTTTGGGCGGTGGTTATCCGTCAGACATTATCATCGGGCAGGTGGTTACGGTTCGCAGACTTGAGTTTGAACTGTTCCAACAGGCCACCATCCAACCCGCAGTGGACTTTACCCGCCTGTCCATCGTTCTGGTCATCACCAATTTCCGCTCAGTGGATATTTCTCCGCTCGAGCCCTTACCCCTTCCATAATTATAATTACATGCGAAACCTTGTTGCGTTCCCATTGCTTGGGCTGGCGATTATTTTGCAATCATCTGTTTTCAGCCAGATCAAATTACTTTCCGGTTATGCAGATTTACCACTGATTATGCTCGCCTCATGGGCTTTGCAGGAACGTGTCAAATCCGCATGGCATTGGACAATTCTTGGTTGTGCCATGCTGGCATTTGTTTCTAGCATGCCCTGGCCTGTCCTGGTGATCGGATATTTTGGAGTTGTATTTGTGGCTCAGACTTTACAAAAACGTGTTTGGCAGGCACCGTTGCTTGCCATGTTCAGTGTCACATTTATCGGGACGTTATTTACTCACTTTATAGCTTTTATCGTGTTACTCGTTTTGGGTACACCCTTAGCGTTCGGTGATGTGGCAGGATCGATTACCTTACCAAGCCTACTGCTAAATATGTTATTCTCCATACCGGTTTATGCTTTCATGCGTGATCTGGCGCGTTGGGTTTATCCGGTAGAGGAGTTTGAATGAGTACTGGTTCCATTTCACGTCCGGCCCGCTTCGAAGCTTGGAGGCTTGCTGTAATTTATATTGCAGTAATACTAGCTTTTACCGGCCTTCTATTTAGGCTTATTAATTTACAGGTGCTTGAAGGACCCAATTGGGCAACCCGCGCAACTGATAATTTCACGAACGAGGTCAGCGTGCCTGCTCCACGGGGCATCATCTATGATCGAAATGGATATATCCTTGCGCGTAACGTTGCTTCCTATAACGTAGTAATAACCCCCGCGAGTTTGCCTGACGATGATTCAGATATTCAGCGGATATACCGCGAGCTTTCGGCTCTGATCAATGTGCCTGTCGGTGGTCCCGTTACAGACGCATCTTTAGAGGAAGCCAAGTTGTTTGCCGCATGTGTGCCTGGCCCAGGGATCAGTCAATTTGTTGCGTTGCAGGATACACTTGCTCCGTATAGCCCCGTAAAAATTAAATGCAACGTATCTGAGGATATCGCCCGCATCGTGAAGGAAAAGATTGTCGATTGGCCCGGCGTGTCCATTGAGATCGAACCGATTCGTGATTTTCCAACAGGTTCACTCACTTCGAATGTAATTGGTTTTTTGGGACCGATCCCGGCCTTATTTGAACAAAAATTCAAAGATAAAGGATTTGTTCCTAATCGGGATAAAGTCGGCTACGCAGGCGTAGAGTCCTCCTTACAGGATATCCTCGCAGGGCGAAATGGTTTGCGCGTGGTTCAAATTGACGTGGCTGGGCAGGAACTCCGAAATCTTGAACCTCCAATTTCTTCCGTGCCTGGACATAATGTAACCCTGACGATCGATACACGTCTGCAAGCCGCTGCGGAGGCTTCCTTATTGCAGGAGATCAATTTTTGGAACACATATTTTGGGACAAATCGCATTTCTAGCGGCGTCGTCATTGCCATGAACCCAAAGACCGGTGAAATCCTTGCGATGGTTTCTTATCCTTCGTATGAGAACAATCGATTTGCACGTTTGATACCCTCCTATTATTACGAACAGTTGAGTCAGGATCCGCGTCATCCATTATTAAATAATGCCATTTCCGCTGAATTCCCACCGGGTTCAGTTTTTAAGCTATCCACAGCCACAGGTGCATTCAATGAAAAGGTTGTTGACTTGAACACCATCATTCAAGCGCCCGGACAGTTGCTTCTTTGTGAAAAGTTTAACCCGAACGACCTCTGTAATGACAGTAATACCCGTCCTTTTGTAGATTGGATTTTTGAACAGAATCCAGCAGGCTTTGGTCAGATAGATTTTCAACATTGTATTGCATATTCAAGCAATGTCTGTTTTTACAAACTTGGTGGTGGATTTCAAGATGAAATCAAGCAAGGTCTTGGCATTGAACGCTTGGGGCAATATGCGAAAGCACTTGGATACAATCAGCAGTCGGGCATCCAACTGGAAGGTGAAGCTGCTGGATTAATCCCGTCACCCCAATGGAAGCGAATCAATACCGGTGAAAACTGGTCGACTGGTGATACATATATCGCCAGCGTTGGGCAGGGATATGTGCTGGCGACTCCGCTGCAGGTGTTGATGTCCGGGGCGACTATTGCCAATAACGGGAAATTGATGCAGCCAACCATTGTTCGTGAAGTGACTGACGGCGAGGGGAACGTGGTGAATATGTGGTTCAATCCGCAGGATTTTACGGTTAGCCCTGAACAGACCGAAGGAGGCTATCAGATATCCCCGTTTACTCCAAACATGAAATGGGATATCACGACCACGCCCATGATCCAGAGTTATTCTTGTGATGGCGGGTATTGTTCGCTGAATGAGAACGAGCTGAAAATTGTTGCTCCCGAAACCGTTGCTGCCGTACGGGGTGGTACACGACTTGCGATCACTGATCCGCGCGGCACACTTCAGAAATTGTTTAAAGGATTTCCGATAGCCGTGGGCGGCAAGACCGGCACCGCCGAATATTGTGATGATGTCGCTTTTAAAGCACAGCGTTGTAATTTTGGTTCATGGCCGACCCATGCGTGGACTCTGGCTTATGCTCCCTATGAAGACCCTGAGATCATCGTAGTCGCATTTGCATACAATGGAGGGGAAGGCGCGAGTGTGGCCGGCCCGATTGTCGAGCGTGTACTCAAGGCTTATTTTGAATTAAAAGCTCTCGATATTGAACAAGGGAAGACAACCTTTGGCCAATAGCTTTGTGTTTCCAGGTTTTGTCTTTTCAAGGCAATCATTACGATTCGCGGGTAGCGTCAGGTATAATTCGGTGCGATAAATTTTCTAATAAACTCTTATGGAACAAATTACTTCACTCGTTCAGATCAAAGGGATACGTGATGGGCTTCTTGCGACATTTACAGAAGCGCCGTGGGATGACCAGCGTATTGCCTTGCTTGCTCAAATTGATGAACGACCGTCTTTTTTTCAAGGAGCCCGGCTTGCGATGGATGTTGGGTCTCAAGTGTTTAAAGTAAATGATCTAGTGGACCTGCGCGATCAGCTTTCAGAACGTAATGTCGTCATGTGGGCTGTCGTCAGCGAATCCCCGACTACTAATCAAACTTCACAGTTACTTGGGCTTGCAACCCGTATCTCGAAGCCGCGTCCGGAAGAACAAAGGCAATTTGCAAATACGATCTCAGATGATACAGCTTTATTTATCAATAAGACACTTCGTTCCGGCACACGGGTTGAATATCCTGGTCATGTTGTTGTGATGGGAGATGTTAATCCAGGCGCTGAGATCGTTGCGGAAGGCAATGTGATCGTCTGGGGACGGGTACGCGGTATGATCCACGCCGGAGCCAAGGGAAATCGTTCCTCATTCATTTGCGCACTTGATCTTTCTGCCAATCAACTTCGGATCGCCGATGAAATATCAGCAATGCTCAAGCCTCAGAAAGACTCCAAGCCTGAAATAGCCAGCATAAATAGTGAAGGACGTTTGCAAGCCGAACTCTGGCATTCGGGTAATTCATAATTAGGAATCAAAAATGACAGCTCAAGTGATCACAGTTACTTCCGGGAAAGGCGGCGTGGGTAAGACTACTGCCGTAGCCAATCTTGCCACCGCCCTTGCCGCAGATGGCAGGAAAGTTGTGTGTATTGATGGCGATATTGGCTTACGCAACCTGGATGTCATCCTGGGGCTTGAGAATCGTATTGTTTACGATATTGTTGATGTAATCGAAGGCCGTTGCAAACTTAAACAGGCAATGATCCGTGATAAACATTATCCTGATTTGTATTTGATCCCTGCCGCGCAAACACGCGACAAGAATGCGGTTTCCCCCTCAGACATGATACGCATCTGCAAGGAACTTCGACCGGATCATGATTTCGTGATCATTGATTCGCCGGCAGGTATTGAGCGCGGTTTTCGAAATTCCATCGCCGCCGCTGACCGCGTTTTGATAGTGACCAACCCCGAGGTCAGCGCGGTGCGAGACGCGGATCGCGTCGTGGGAATCCTCGAAGCGGAAGAGAAAGGGAATCCATCCCTAATTCTTAATCGGTTGAATCCAGCGTTGGTCAGAAATAATGACATGCTCTCCGCGGAAGATGTTTTAGACTTACTTGGGATCCAATTGATCGGTGTTGTCCCTGAAGACGAGGCAGTCATCATTGGCTCAAACCGGGGATCGCCGGTCGTAACCGATCCCAGAAGCCGAGCAGGGCAGGCTTTCCGCAACATCGCGAAGCGGCTTCAAGGGCAGGATGTTCCATTCATGGATCTTGAACAGCAAAATGCGATTTGGTCAGCGCTTCAACGGTTGACGGGGAGGAAGTAATGTTTAGTTTCTTTGGTAAGAAACGAAGCGCCGAAAATGCTAAGGATCGCTTGCAACTCGTTTTGGTACATGATCGCACAGACCTGACCCCTGCACAATTGGAGAATTTGAAGAATGATCTGCTTAAGGCGATCTCAAATTATATTGATATTGATCCTGAAGCGGTGCAGATCGGTCTGGAACGCGACGGTCGTTCTCAACGGCTTGTAGCTGATATTCCCTTACGAGGCGCTTCGCGTCACCGCACTGGTTGATTTTATTTTCAATTGGAGACACGGATCAACCCTCAATTCGATGATGGTTGCATCCGTGTTTTTATTTCATGACTCGTGGACTCTCCTGGCGTAACTTTGATTTTCTTTTATTAGGCGCGGTAGTGCTTGCCTCTTCCCTTGGTACAGCCATGATCCGTTCTGCTGTCGCGGGAAATGAGATCCTGCAGCCGCTGATCATCCGTCAGGTGTATTTTGCCTTGCTGGGTGGCTTTGTGATTTTTGTTGTGGCTTCCATTGATTATCGCTATTGGCTGGCTTTATATCGACCGATCTATTTTGGCATCATGATCTTTTTGGTATCGCTTTCCAGTTTTGGTCAGAGCGCATTTGGCGCACAACGCTGGTTTCAGGTGGGAGTCTTGTTTTTGCAGCCCACCGAGTTTGCAAAGATCGTCGCCATCATTGTCCTGGCGCGTTATTTTGATAAGACCCAATATCAACCCAAAAATTTGCGCTGGGCCTTTGGTGGTTTCCTGTGGGCCTTTGGGCTTATTATTTGGATTGTGCTCCAGCCCAATCTTAGCAATGTGATCGTGCTTGCTGTAATTTTTTTCGCAATGCTCTGGATCAATGGCTTGGAGTTAAAACAGGTACTCTATCTCGGATTGGCTGGGATCGTGCTTGCCGGAATCGCCTTCCCTTTTCTTGAGCCGTATCAACGCCAGCGTGTATTTACTTTTCTGTCCCAGGATTCAACTGCTACTTACGGAGCAACTTATAATGTGCAACAAGCCTTGATCGCGATCGGGTCCGGTGGTCTCTTTGGCAAGGGATATGGTCATGGCACGCAGACCCAATTGCGTTTTCTCAAGGTGCGTCACACCGATTTTATTTTTTCAGCTGTTTCAGAAGAGTTCGGCATGATCGGTGCGGTCGTAATTATTTTAACGTTGGCATTTATTGTGTGGCGTTGTATTCGCGCCGCACAGAAAGCGCGTGATGTTTCCGGATCAATGATGGCCTTTGGCGTGGCGATATTGATCTTCTTTCAGGGAGCGGTGAACATTGCCATGAACTTAAATATTGTTCCTGTTTCGGGGTTGCCACTTCCATTTATAAGCTATGGCGGTAGCGGTCTCACTGCACTTATGCTTGGGATCGGACTCGTTGAAAGTGTTGTCATGCGTCATTCGCAAACTGAATTTTGATTTACGGAGTATTTTTCTTGGCACTTAAACCTGCACGTACTCGTATCGCTCCCTCACCAACGGGACATATGCATCTTGGCACTGCGCGTGTCGCGCTTTATGATTATCTGCTTGCAAAAAAAACGGGTGGGCAATTTATCCTGCGTATTGAAGATACCGATCTGAAGCGGAATGTACCTGGCTCTGAACAAGGCATCCTTGACGGATTGCGCTGGCTTGGGCTTCAATATGACGAAGGACCTGACGTCGGTGGAAAGTATGGCCCATATCGTCAAACTGAACGGCGTGAAATATATTCCCAGCATGCCAGAATTCTTGTGGCTAATGGAAGTGCATATCCATGTTTTTGTTCGGCTGATCAATTGGAAAAAACAAAACAGGAGCAAATGAAACGAAAGGAAAATCCGCATTATGACGGAACCTGCCGTGACATGGATCCCGATGAAGCTGCGCGTAGAATGGCGGACGGCCAGGCTTACACCATCCGATTCAGAATGCCGAAGGAAGGCGCAACCATCGCCCACGATCATCTGCGCGGCGATATCGTCACAGAAAATAAACAACTCAATGATTATGTCCTTTTGAAATCCGATGGCCTGCCGACCTATCATCTCGCGGCGATTGTGGATGATCATGAAATGGAGATCACGCATGTCTTGCGCGGCTCTGAATGGCTGGGCACATTTCCGCTGCATGTGAATATCGTGCGCGCCTTTGGCTGGGAGGAACCGATCTGGATTCATCTTTCAGTGTTCCTCAAGCCAAGCGGAAAAGGAAAGATGAGCAAGCGCGAGACAGCCGCCGCGATAAAAGATGGTTACTCCATTTTTATTAAAGATTTGGATGAACTTGGGTTTACTCCTGAAGGCTTTCTGAACTGGTCAGCATTGATGGGATGGGGTGTTGCTGAAGATGACGTGATGGATCTTGACCAGATGATGGAAAGATTCAACATCGACCATTTGACTTCTTCGCCGGCTGCGATCAATTTTCAGAAGCTGGATCATTTTAACGCGACGCATATCCGCCTCTTTTCGACCGAGGATCTGGGTGGGCGCATCAAGCCTTATTTCATTCGTGAGGGACTCAACGTCAACGATGAAGCGTTGCTTAAGATCGTGCCTTTATTGCGTGAACGACTTGTCACATTGGATGATTGCCTTTCTTTCGGAAGCTTCTTCTTTAAGGAAGATGTAATTCCCAACCCTGATGATCTGATCGCGAAAGGATTGGACGCGAAACAATCAGCAGCCATCGCTCGAAGGATGTATGAAATTCTTTTAGCACAATCAGATATCAGTCACGAAAGTTGTGAACCGCCATTGCGGGTTTATGTCGAAGAAAGCGGGCTAAGTGCCAATCAGGTTTTTGGCATCCTGCGAGTTGCCACCACTGGACAGAAAGTCAGCCCGCCATTGTTTGAGTCTATGGAGATCATCGGCAGGGAAAAGTGCCTCGCCCGCGTTCTGAAAGCAATTGAGTTACTCGAGAAATTATAGAATTATTGTGCATCCATTTTCAATCTGATGCGTATATTTGGAAGACATCAATTGAAAATGGAGGTTCAAATGACAATTCAACAAAAAGCTTTACGACGTTCACATAACAATCGCATGGTAGCCGGCGTCTGTGGTGGTCTCTCTGAATTTTTTGGCATCAGTGCATTTTGGTTTCGACTGGCTTTTTTGATCGCACTGGTACCAGGCGGCGTCCCCGGCATCCTGATCTATCTTCTGATGGTCATGATCGTCCCGAAAGAATAACGCAGACGTTGATGGGAAACTTTACCCACTGAGGACAATTTTCCTCGGTGGTTTTTTATGTATTCCCGATGAATTAGCAGGGATTGTGCTTATATGCATGATTTTCATAATAGATGCACCATGCAAGTGTATAATTCATCCAAATACCATGCCTACCGATACCAGTATCGAAAATCAACTCAAAGATGCAGTGCAACTCTCTGACGCCAATTGGGCTGTTCTTGCCGAACGCGTTGGCAATGCCTGGCTGCTTCGCTCGATATATCATCTCAATAAGTTTTCACAGAATGAATTGATCACTTTGATGGGCAAGCCATCCATTGATACGTGGTTGTGCGGTGCACTGAGCGGTGGGCACAGCCGTTCAAGTTCCATCCCTGAAGAGAATAATCTCAATGCTGAACGTTTTTTCGCGTTTCCAATCCCTGGCACATCCCAGATCATTTTGGCCGGAGCGGATAAACAAACTCCGATCGCCCAGCGTATTTGGAAATTAACTGCATCGCTTTTGTCAGGGCGTTCCACTGCTTCCAATCAACTGTTTCTGCCTGACCTGCAATCTGGTCTAGCCTTCGACTTGCCCCTTGCTCTTGAGAAGGTTCTTGGCGCATTCGTGCAGGTCGTGACTTGTCAGGGGGGATGGCTGGCGATCCGTAGGGGAGAATCGCTTGATATTCAGGCTGAGTGGAATGTTCCAAAGGCCAAAGGGACATCCCTGTTGATTGACTCGAATCCTCTCCTCCGTCGGGTGAACCGTTCGTTGAAGGAAGTTCTCATCACTCGTGATCAGCCGAATTGGGACAATCTGCCATATGGTTCGCTCAAGTCCGGTACGAATGTATGGATATGCCTGCCATTGGTGATTGGCCAGCGTTTAATTGGTGTTGTAACACTCTGGCGGCAGAAAGAATTCACCTCAACAGAATTAGGATTGCTTCATGAGTTGGTCGCGCGTATTCCGCCATCTGTCGAAGTGGTGGTCACATTCTCTGAAATGACTGCGCATCTTCGCCGTCTTGGTTTGCTGAATGATTTTGTTCTCACTGTTTCCTCTGCGCAAAATCTGGATCAGATCGCAAGACGTATGTTTGATTTACTTGCACGTGCTTTCAACACTGAATTGATTGCGCTTTTTCTCCGCTCAAGTGATGGGCGAATCCTGCGCGATTATCGCCTGTTTGAAGGCAAGATGAACGTTGTCAGCACTCCGCTCGCTGGGCACTCTGTCCAGCCGTATCTTTCAAAAGATGGGCGTGCACGGCTGATCGTGGATGCAGTTAATGAAGGTTTTGTTCCAATTCATAAAGAAGCGCGCTCCATGTTGATCGTTCCGCTTAAATATCGTGGCCAGGCAATTGGCGTATTGATCATTGAAAATTTGCGGGCCGAAGCCTTTACCCAATATGATGAGCATCTTATGGTAGTGATCACCAGCCATCTGGCAGGATTGATCGAATATACACGTCTGCGCGAAGAAGCCGAAGGACGGGCGCGTAGCCTGAGCCTGATCCACGAAGTGGTTCAGCAGGTGATTGGTTTGAACGATAAACAGGAAGTGGCGCATATTACCGCTGAATTGGTGGCGCAATATTTTAAGTATGAACTGGCTGCTATATTTCTATTTGACGAGGAACACAAATTCTTTATTCAAGGGATTGGTGGCACTCACGCCGATACAGTCAAACGTGCACTTGGTGGTGAGGAGTTTGTGGTGAGTGGAGGTGTTACAAGCCATGTTTCTCAAACCGGTGCGAGCATAATGATCAACGACACCAATCTTGATGCTCTTTACAAACCGATCAAAGGCTGGGCGGCTCGTTCAGAAATTTGTGTTGCGTTGAAAGATGGGGATGCTATTTTAGGCATTATTGATGTCGAGAGCCGTGAACAGAATGCGTTTACGCATAATGACCTGATCGCGATGGAATCACTTGCGGGCATCCTTGCCTCGGTAATAACCAGCGCAAATCAATATCAGAAATTACAGGAATCCATCCGTCAATTGCGCTTGATCGAAGTTGAATTGAATGCGCGCATTGAAGCTCAGCGTTCGGCTGAAAACCGCCTCCTTCAAGCCGCTAAGCTTGCTGCGGTGGGTGAAATGGCCGCTGGTATTGCCCACGAATTGAATAATCCTTTAACTGCGGTCACGGGTTTCTCTGAACTTATTTTGGATGAACTGCCTCAGGATTCTGTACATCGAAAGGACCTGGAAATGGTTTTGCATGAGGCGCGCCGCGCGGGTGACGTGGTTCGCCGTCTCCTTGATTTCTCGCGGCAAGGTGAACGAGTCCGCACCCAAGCCGACTTGAACGAAGTTGTCAGGGATGTAATCGCGCTGACGAATCATCTAATCAAAACCAACGGAGTGACATTGTCGCTCGAATTGGACCAAACTCTTCCATGGGTTTTCATTGATAGCAACCAAATGAAACAGGTACTTCTAAATTTGATTCATAATGCGCTACAAGCCATGCCAAATGGCGGCGATCTGCAGATTAATACGGGACTCGTCCAGCGTGATGATCGTAATTGGGCTGTTATGGAAGTCAGAGATAACGGCGTAGGAATTACACAAGCTGATCAAAACCGAATTTTCGAACCGTTCTTTACTACCAGAGGAGATCGCGGTGGAACCGGGTTGGGACTATCGGTCACGTTTGGTATCGTCACCGATCATGGCGGCATGATCGAAATTTCAAGTAAGCCGGAAAATGGCTCCATCTTTGCAGTCTGGCTGCCGATTTAATTATTATGGAATCCCCTTTAATATTCGTGGTCGATGACGAGCCCGGTATTGCGCTGCTGTGCAAACGATTATTAACCCGCGCAGGATTTCAAGTTGAAGTCCAAACCGATCCGCGACAAGCCATCGATTACCTCAAGGAAAATACGATCGATCTTTTGCTGGTTGATATTCGCATGCCTGGCGTGGATGGATTCGAAGTTATTCAACATGCTCAACGTTTGCAACCAGATGCGGCTATTCTCATCATGACCGGTCATGGTACCGTCGAGACGGCCATTCGTGCACTCAGGCAGGGAGTTGACGGTCTTCTCCTTAAACCGTTTAGTCAGGGCAGCGAGTTGATTGACGCGATTAAATTAGCTATTGCAGATAGCCAGCAAAAGCATGATGCCGCCCGTGTTAAGGCTTTACGCCCTCTTTTTTCAGTCACCGAATCTTTGCTTTCAGAAACACGACGCGAGCCGTTGCTTGGACTGATCACCAGTGCCATTTGCGAACATTTGCAATGCATGCACTCAGCTTGTTATCAGCAAAATAATGAGACGAAAAAATATTCGTTGTTGATCTCGCGCGGGAAAACCTTATCACCAGAAATCCAGGATCTGATCGTAAATGCTGGAGAATCTGCCGCGCCATTGTTGATCAACGTCAACGGGCCAGGCGATTCGAAACAAAAATCGATTCTCTCGAATCTTGGGCTTGGTACTGCAATCCTGGTGCCGATTCTCCGCCCAAACTTACACATGGTATTATTCGCGGCCCGCGACAGGAATCTCTCACCATTTCACGAATCTGATTTGGAATTATTCCAGATCCTTGCGCGGCAGGCCGCTGTTGCCCTAGAAAATGCGCGCTTGTACGCCGAGCAAATGGATTACATTCGCAAGGTGGAGGATTCTCAAAAAGCTTTGCTTCAAGCAGAAAAGATGGCAGCGGCCGGCAGATTAAGTGCCTCCATTGCGCATGAGGTTAACAATCCATTGCAGGCTGTGCAAAATTGCCTTCATCTTGCAGGGCGTGAAGATCTGCCCGCAGAAAAACGCCAGGAATATTTTGATCTCGCCCGCACAGAACTTGAGCGATTAATTCTTACCGTCCGCCGCATGTTGGATTTTTACCGGCCAGGCGCAGCAGCCCCCGAAAAAATTGACCTCGCTGAAATGCTGCAATATATTTTGAACTTAATGTCAAAACAACTTTCAGAGTCCAACGTAAAAGTAAGTTTAGATATCATAGGAGAGGTTATGCCCATCGTAGCTGTTGGGAGTCAGCTCCAGCAGGTTTTTATCAATCTGATCCTGAATGCGGCTGATGCCATGCCTGCCGGCGGAAGTCTTCAAGTAAGCGCCTGTTCATTTGAAGAAGGTGTGGAGTTATTGTTTCAAGATCAAGGAAGAGGAATTCCAAAAGAACAGCAATCCAATATTTTCGAGCCCTTCTTCAGTACTAAGGATGGCGGAACAGGCTTGGGACTTACTGTAAGTTACAATATAATTACTGCGCATGGAGGCGTTTTGGAGCTTCTTCCTAAACGGGGTCCTGGTGCCTGTTTCCGAATATTCTTGCCGCAAGGAGGAAAACAATGAAACCTAACATTCTAGTGGTCGATGACGAAACCGTTGCGCGGCAATCCCTCTCAGACATTCTAAAATTGGAGGGGTTTGCAGTAACATCTGCGCCCAATGGGCAGGCAGCGGTTGAATATGTCCGCACGCATTCTGTAGATGTAATGATTGTGGACCTGAGAATGCCGGGTATGGACGGATTGGAAGTGGTCCAGGTTTTGAATCAACTCTCACCTGAAACCGAGGTGATCCTGCTCACGGCCTTTGGTTCCACCGAAACAGCCATTCAAGCTTTGCGTTTGCGCATCCATGATTATTTGTTAAAACCTTCCTCCCCGGCGCAGATCATTTCCAGCGTAAAAAAAGCACTGACGCATCGTGCTGCAAAAACACAACTGCGCAATACAGACGCTGATAATGTGGATGAGTCCATCGAGGTGGTAACTCTGAAGGATGGTACAGAGATTGATCTCTCACGCCGTCAGATAAAATATAAAAACAAGCTGGAGCATCTCACCCCGGCTGAAGGAAGGTTGCTTCGAATATTGATAAAGAACGAAGGCAAGGTTTTCTCGCATCGTGAATTGGTGTTGTTGGTTCAGGGATATGATACTTCCCAACGTGAGGCGCCGGAGATTCTGCGTCCACTGGTAAGTCGTTTGCGACATAAACTTGAACAATTCCCATTGTTATCTGAGCAGGTAGTAAGTGTACGAGGGACTGGTTATTTGTACGAAGGAAATAAATGAATAAAAAAACGCACCCCATAATAAGGTGCGTTTTTCTTTGAAGGAATTATTCGTAGGGACCGAAAATGTCTTTGGGCAAATCCGGTGCGCGGATCCATGAAAGCCAACCGGTGGTTTTGCTGTGGTTCGGAGCTGGGATATTTTCAAACATCACGAGAAGCAGGCTCAAGCCGAGTCCAATCGCGCCCAGCCATTGCAGCAGAGACAGGTTTTCGCCAAGCCAAATGTGACTAAAGAGGATCGCGATCAAAAGCTCGGCGAGTCCCAATATGGCTGTTTGCATTCCGCCGATTTTTTTTACTCCCATAAATAAGGCAATCCGCGAGAAGACGGTTACAAAGGTCAATCCAAAGATTGGAAGCCAGGGCGTGCTGGTAACCGGCCAGGCACGGTCGAATATTAAATAAGCGGGTACTACCACTGCGCTCATGGAAAGCAGGGTATAGAGAGCAACGGTTGGCGCTGGAACTTCGTAGAGTACACGCTGGTTGATTGGCAAATGCATGGCGTACAGCAAAGCTGCTCCGATCATCAACAATACCCCAGTAGGGTCGGTTAAATTATCTTGAATACTCGTGAGAAGTAATACCGCAACCGTTGCAAGGAAGATACGGAAAAATGTAAGGCGGGTTGGGGGTTGATGATCTAGGATTAGCCAGAGTGCTACGAAAAATGGATAAAGCGAGTAAAGCAATTGCCCAACGCTTGCATGGAGTCTTGCAAGCGCAAGGTAGTAAAGCAGTGAGCCAAGTCCGTTGATTACGCCGGCCAGAATACAGCCGATCAGTCCTACGGGGAAGATGTAGAGATATTTTCGATAGAAAATGGCGATAACCAAAAATAATACGCAGGCCGCAATTCCGGTGCGTAAGGCCACAACCGCAAATGGTGAAAAGCCTTGCGTAATGGCGAGTTTTCCAAAAACGGGTGCGAAACCAAGAAAAAATGCTGCACTGAAAGCAGCCATAATTCCACCAGCTTGTTTGTTTGGCAAAGATACCAGCCTTTAAGGTCGTTTCTGTATGGAGGGCGTCACTCTATTAATGCTTTCACCTCTTCAAGAAATTCGTCATTTAGAAAATCCCCTTTTTGCATAAGGGATTGGATCTGACCGCCAAGCCGGTTTTTCTCATCCGTTGTGAGTTCTTTTGCAGTCGCAACGATGACTGGAATGGTTGCAGTTTCCTGTTTTGCGCGCAGCAATTCTATGACCGTGAAGCCGTCCATTTCCGGCATCATTAGGTCGAGGACGACAAGATCCGGCAATTCGCGTTGGATTAACTCAAGACCTTCCCTGCCGTTTGTTGCTTCGAGGATGGTGAAATTCCCTTGTGATTGTAATATGCGGCGGATGAGTCGGCGTGCTTCGTCGGTATCTTCCACAATAACAATTTTTGGGAATCGTTCAGGTGCAACTTGTGTCAAGGCTGCGAGTAAGCCTTCCTGTGGAGTCTCGTCTGGCGATGGGAATTTCACATCATGTGACCAATTTTCGCCGAGAATGCTCGGGTCTGCCGACATGGTGTGGCCGGTGCAGTTTACTACAATGGTGTCGCTTGGTTTGATTATACCCGCGCGAATTAGTTTGAATAACCCGGCGAAGGCAACGCCGGCGGCAGGCTCCGCTGATATCCCTTCCATCTTTGCCAAAACGTGCATTGCGCGGAATGCCTCCTCATCGCTTACACTTTCGAAGGAACCGTTTGTGCTGTTCACGTAGTCGCGTAGGAATTCGTATGCACGGCCAGGATCACCGGTTGCGAGCGTTTCGATGCGTGTTTTTGGCGATGTGACTGGTTCCACCTTATCCAGTCCTTTTTTCCAACTATTCACCATTGGCGCGCAGCCTTCGGCTTGAATGGGGGCGAATGATGGAATGTGGTTTACCCATCCCATTTGCTTCATTTCGCGGAAACCCTTGTAGACTCCGAGAGGACCCATTCCACCGCTGATCGCTTGCACATACCAATCGGGTGTTTTCCAGAGAGTTCCGTCAGTTGGTGTCCCTTGAACGGATGTTAGTTGTTCTGCGATTTCGAATGCGATAGTCTTCATTGCCTCAATTGAGGTGATGGTACGAGCGCCCATGTCTTGATACAAGTTGCGTTGGCGGGCAAATTCAGAAGCGACCTGTTTACACTGATCGTATGAACCGGTGATCTTGATCACCTGACTTCCGTACAGAGCGATCTCGCGCATTTTTACGGCAGGTACCAGGCTTGTGACGAAAGCCCATAATTTCATCCCTGCGCGTGAAGCGTAGGCAGAATATGAAATTGCCACATTTCCTGTTGAAGCCGCCACTATTTCGGTAATTCCCGCTTCTTTCAAAGCGGCGATCGTAACCGAAGCCTGTCGATCTTTGAAAGAAGAGGTCGGTCCCTGACGTTCATCTTTTATATATATATTGGGGCAACCCAGCATCAGCCCCAAATTAATCGCTCTTATGAGGGGCGTCCCTCCTTCGCCAAGTGATAAGCTTACGTTGGGTTCGCGTATTGGGAGCAGCTCATGATAGCGCCAGAGACTGGAAGAGCGATTTACCAGTTGAGATGGTAGTGTTTTACCAATAATCTCATAATCGTACTCAGCTTCACGCCATTGACTGTTGCACTTTGGGCATGTCGTGGAGGCTGGGTGATAAGACGCGTTGTGACCGCAATCAAGGCATTTGATGGTAAATGACACGATATAACAAGCTCCTAATGAACTTTTATTTGTATCCGTTCCAAGGCACTGGCGAGATCATCGTCAAGGATCGGCTTTACCAGATAATCTATTGCGCCAAGTTCGTATCCTTTTTGGATATCTTCAATGATGCTGCAAATTATTACGGGAATATCATGTGTAATCGGGTCATTTTTTAAAATATTCAAAACCTTCCAGCCGTCAGTTCCGGGCATCAAAATATCCAGGGTTACCGCAAAAGGCATAAACTGTTTAACGTGCTCCAAGGCCTTTGACGGGTCTGTGCATGGGATTACTTGATATCCGCGTGGTTTTAAATATCGATCATAAAGTTCGATCACATTCGAATCGCCATCGATCGAGAGGATTATCTTGTTAGTGTTCGGCCGATGATCGCCCCCGATTTCATTTCGGAAGAGTGGCAGTGTAAAAGAGAAGATGCTTCCTTTTCCGATTTCACTCTCAACCCAAATCCTTCCCCCATGCATGGTGATCAATTGCTGGCAAATTGAAAGCCCAAGCCCTGTCCCGCCTGTTTTTCGCGTGGGCGAGTCGTCCACTTGTGAGAATGCCTGGAAGAGTTTTTCCTGATCCTGTTTTGAAATGCCCGGGCCAGTATCTCTTACGCTGACTTTTATTTCATTACGGCCTGTTGGACCGGCCCTGAGGCCGACTTCAACGGTGATATCGCCTTCGTCGGTGAATTTGGACGCGTTGGAAAGAAGGTTAATCATTACCTGACGGGCCCGGATCGCATCTGCGCGGACTGTTGGCAGATTTGGCTCAATGACACGTTTCATTTGTATCGGACGGCCTTTTACCAGACCGCTCATGGTGGAAAGCACGCTGTTGACCACATCTGTCATGTTCACTTCATCGAAGGTCAACTCCATTTTGCCAGCCTCGATCTTGGCGAGATCAAGGATGTCATTGATGAGCCCAAGCAGGTGCTGGCCTGAAGTGTAGATGGCGGTTAGGTCCTGTTGTTGTAATTCGGTCACAGGCCCGTCAATGCCTTTTATGATAACGCGCGAAAAACCGATAATGGAATTAAGCGGTGTGCGCAATTCATGGCTCATATTTGCGAGGAATTGACTCTTTAATCGGTCGATCTCGCGCATGTCCATCACGGCTTGTTGAGAGAGCTCAAAGGAACGGGCATTATCAATTGCGACGGCCACCTGGTCTGCCAGCGTTTGAAGAACTACGATCTCATCATCTGTAAAAGAATTTTTTGTTTTAGCTTGAACATCAAGGACGCCAATCACCCTGCTTCCGATCCTTAATGGGATGGCGGCTTCTGCCTGTGTTTCAGGGAGCAGGGGGTTATGTTTATGCAATGGCGCGCGTGAGACATTATTTATGATCACAGCATAGCCTTCAAGCGCGACCTTTCCTACAATAGAATCTAAATTTACTGGTAATGTGTGTTTGTTTTTTTTCATCTCCGCGCCGGCTTCGCCCGTTGCTTCGCGAAGAGCAACGTTAAAGCCGGTCTCTTCAACGATAAAAATAGCGGCATGATAAAACCCAAATTTTTCATTGACTAGATTTACAGTCCTTGTGAAAATTGTGCTCAAATCAAGCGTAGATGTAACAAGGCGGCCGATCTCAGCAGAAGCTGATAAATATGTATTCCGTCTTTGCAGTTCTTCCTCAACATTTTTGCGGTCGGTTATATCATGGTGAACCGCTAGAAATCCAAGAACGTTTCGATTCTTATCCAGAATCGGGCTGTTCGTACCAGCGATGTGTATGAACCTTCCGTCTTTTGTTTTATTAACCCATTCATTGGTGGCGGTCTTCTTGGATAGCAGGGTGTTCCAAAAAGACTTGTATTGTTCCCGCGACACCGAGTCAGATTTGAGAATGCGTGGACTTTGGCCGATAACTTCACTTGGTTTGAAACCGTATATTGTTTCGAATGCCGAGTTGGCAAATATAATATTGCCGCTGGTGTCTGTCATAAAAACTGCGTCACCGGAGGTTTCGATACCCAGCTTAAATCTTGTTAGATCTTCCTCTGCACGTAGGCGGCCAATAGCAGTTGAGATTGGCGCAAGTGCTGCCTCCAGCAGGGAAATTTGATTTTGGTTCAGGTATGCCTTTTTATCCATCATATCCACACCCAGAGTCGCAATCACTTCATTGTTATTGGTGATCGGGAAAATGGCTGTGTAATTGATTCCAAGACGACGGAATTCCTCGCGGAGGGTGGGTGGGTTGACGGGATTATTGGAAGAATCCTCTAAAATATAAGGCTTGCGGGTAGCGACCAATGTCTGGGTGGCAGGGTTTTCTTTAAGAGGAATTCTTAGACCTACTGCGCTCGCTGCATTTACAATTTTGGAATGATCGGCAACCACGGTAAAGCCTAGTTTATCTTCATCGAGTAATGCGATTGCACCGCGTGCAACGGGGAAGCCCTCTACAATTTCACGGATGACGACTCGCAGTGCCTCTTCCATGGTTGTTGAAATGGTCAACGAGTTGACAACGCGGTTAATTAATGCCAGTTCATTGGCGCGTTCTTTTGATTCCTGGTATAAGCGCGCGTTTTCAAGCGCGAGTGAGAGTTGATCAGTAACCTGTTTTATAAGCAATTCTTCGTCAGATGTCCATTCGCGAGTCTGTGTATCATCCATAACGCGTAAAGTTGACCAGTCCTGGTCGCCGGTTTGGATATCGACAGAATAAGATGAAGCATTGGGCAGTACGTTTTTCTGTGAGGCGCTGCGAGTTCGGCGAACCGGCTTAAGTGAAGCGACCTGATCGAGGTTTTGCTGGGCTGATTCCGAGTTGGTCTGAAGCTCCTCATCTTTGCTAACTTTTGGAACACTCCTCGGTACGGAGACAATTCCTTCAGGCTGAATATCCTTAAAGAGTTTGTCAAGTCGTTTGTTTATTTTTGGTTTCTTTGGCATATTCCATTAACTCCTGGGCGAGGACGCGATATTGCGTGGAACTGCGCGCGTTTGGTTTATATAGTGTAATGGGCATTCCGGCGATGGGGCTTTCGCGTAATTTAGTATCTACTTCTATGATTGTATTAAAAACGCCTTGGCCGAAAGTGGTGCGGAGTTGCTCGCTGATATTACGATGTGTGCGATTCCTTTTATCCAACATTGTGACCAGGATGCGATACGCCAGGGATGGATTGTCTTCTTCTCGAATTTTGCGAATGAGAGTCATCATATTACGCAGAGCGTACGCGGAAAAATATTCCGCCTGGGTAGGGATAAGCAGCAGGTCGGCTGCAGTGAGCGCATTTTTTGTAACAGCGCCAAGTACGGGCGGACAATCAAGGATGATGAAATCGTATGCCAAGTTTGCGTTTGCGATGGCTTGGCGCAGAATGGTGGTGTGATTCGTTCGCATCGGAAGAAATTGTTCGGATGTTTCAATGCGCGAACTTGATGGGATGAGATCGAGATGTGCCACGTCAGTTTTTCGGCAGGTGCTTTGTATTGAAGCGTTATCAAGCAGAACATCACAAGATGTCAATCTGCTTTCACCAGGTTCGAAGCCGAGTGATAAGGTTAAGTTGGCTTGCGCATCCAGATCGATCAGTAAGACACTCTGCCCATGATCTACAAGGGCTGCGCCGAGGGATATTGTGGTGGTAGTCTTTGCCACACCACCTTTTTCATTTGATACAGCAATAGTTATTGGCATGATTATCCTGTTACTTATTTGGTTGAGTTTTAGTCTTTTGCGGAGTGATCTCGATCCGCGAGGCGCCTAGAACGCGTTGTAATTCAGTCATTGCGGTTTGTATCATTTCCTGCGGGTTATTCGTGCTGCGGATCTTGTTGGTTATATCAGAAACGATGCGTTCACGCGTGGCGCGCGAAGTTGTTTCTTCGAAAAGACGGGCGTTTTCAGCGGATAGCGCAACGCGTTCGGCCACAGCTATGATCAGATCCATTTGATCCCTGCTTACCCGTTCAGCTTTTGGAATCTGCACAGATAACGTGCCGATCGTCTCGCCGCGTAAGATGACCGGTACGGATATTTCCTGCCGCTGGTTATTATCAGGCGCATTTTGATTTTTTACGATTTCAATCTGATTCTTTGATTCGGCCTCATTTGTTTGTTGGCGAAAAACTTCACTCTTATACATGTCGCTATTTTGAAATTTGATCACGACTTCCGACCCAGGCATGGCTCTTCCTAATTCCTCCACTGCTGTCTGCAAAATATTACTCATATTGATGGATGCGCCGATCTTCCCTGTAACTTCGCTGATCGTCTGTTCTTTGATCGCTTGACGCTGAGATTCCTGGATCAGACGGGCATTTTCAAGTGCAAGCGAGAGACGTTCTGCGATCGCTTCGACAAGATTGATCTCGTCACTTGTCCATTGGCGGTCAATGTTTGGGGCTTTAATATTCATAGCGCCGATAACTTGTCCACGTAATTTTATTGGAACAATGATGGTGGGTTCCTGCGCGCCTCGATTTGAGTTGATGGCTAACATTGTCCCTTGATTCATAGCTTGTGTAATCTCGTCCGTTTCCACAGGTGTTGTCAAATTTCTGCCGCCGATCATGTTTTGATGATATCCGATCAGTTCTTCCTCGCGAGTGAATGTAAGCCAACCTTCGTGAACATTTTGTTGATAAAGCGCCTGTGCTTCATTGAGTGCCTGCTGCGTTTGAGAGAATAAGCGCGCATTTTCGAGGGCAATGGAAATTTGGTCAGCCAAAATACTGAGCGTGTTAGCATCGTTTTGAGTAAAGGCGCCGGGTTGATCACTTTGAACATCGAGCACGCCTACGATCTGGTCGCGTAATTTGAGGGGCAATGCCATTTCAGAGCGGGTGGTTGGCAGGTCGGGATTATTGAAAAATGCTGGATCCAATCCAACGTCAAGGGCGATGCGCGGGATGCCATATTTTGCGACAAAGCCCACAATTCCGCTTGTACCAACCTCAAGCCTGTGTTTGCGTGCCAGCATTATTTTTCCGCCTTTGCTGTTTGCGGCTTGCAGGACCGCAAATTGTTTTGTTTCGTTGATAAGGAAAATTCCGGAGTGATAATAGCCGAAGCGTTCGCTCACTAAACGGGTGATCAATGTGAAAAGTATTTTAAGCCTTTGTTCACTGGCAATGATTCTTGATATCTCGCCGATCGCTTGGAGTTTATTGGCTCGGATTTCGCTTTGCTCACGCGCAACCTCAAGGTCAATTGTGCGTTCTGAAACGCGTGTTTCCAGGCTATTTACTGTTTGGTTTAACTCTTCCGCCATGCGATTAAAGGAATCCGAGAGCGTACCGATCTCATCTTCTGTTGTTGCTAACGCTCGGGCGGTGAGGTCTCCAGCCGTTATTTTTTCAGCGACTTTGGCAAGTGATCTAAGAGGTGATGTAAGAAATTGTGATGCTAAAAAGCCAGTCCCAATACTAAAAATAATCAATCCCATAGAGATCAAGATATTCGTTCTGTTTTGATCTGATATCGGTTTTAAGTACACGTTCGTAGATTGGTGGATTATTGCGACCCAGGGTTGTGTCTTAAGCAATTCTCCGGTGTTAATGGTGTTAGTTGCAAGAGTATCTGAATAAGCTTCAAAAAAAGATTGCTGTTGTAAATTGTTGACGCCTGCAACAAGCTGATCATTTATTCCGTTTAGCGCATCGTCTCTCGGGCCCGAAAGCAGGCTGCCTTCCAATTGCAAACCTTTTAATTCCAAGTCATTAAAATTATTGAAAGATTTTAATAATTCATCACGGCCTCCGGTGTAACCGACCCGTAAATAAGTTCTTGAATCTGCCAGCAAAATTACGGCATCTGAATTTCCGGTATCAATGGATCGAAGTATGGATTGTAAAACAATTGCGTAATATTCCACTCGCAAGACCCCAAGGGTAGTCCCGTTTTTGCCCGTAATTGGCGAACTAAAGTAGATAAACGCCTCGTGGTCATGAAAAACCACATTCGAGGCGAAAGGTAACCCCGTCTCAAGTACACGTTTAAAATAAGTCTGTTCACTTTCATTTTGACCATTGTGATCCTCGAAAGTGTCGAGGATGTTTACTCCGTTTCCATTTAACACAGCGATGGAATGAATGAATATTGGGTCTTTGCGTAGCAGGGAGAGTAGCACAAGGCGGGCGTTTTTTTCTTCGATACTATTGGCGCGTAGTTGAGATGATAGGTTTAAAAAGGAAACCAAAGGAAGCTGTTTTGAATCTGCGCGGATGGCATCCAGATGTGTGGTCATAAAGCCGTCAATATTACTTACGACGATTTTTGCGATCGTGATTAATTGGGCTTTGTTTTGGATCTGAAGGTTTTGAGATGAGGATCTGGAATTGAACCATCCAAGAGCAATCAGAGGGATAATTGTGACAAAGAAAAATGCAATGATGATCTTTGTTCGAAGCA
>CAIWRB010000243.1 GCA_903914955.1 uncultured Chloroflexota bacterium
CACGACGAAAGCACGGCAAGCAGCTTCGCATCCAAAATGGATGAAATCGAAGCTTGAATTAGCGTCGGATACGGAGTGCCTAGCTGTCCTAGTTACCCCAGCATCAACTGCACATGAAGGAGCTATTCCTCATCTAGTTGACGTGGCTGTCTGGCCGCTAAATGAATTTGAGGAATGGGCAAAAAATGCTTTAACCGTACTCAGAGACATTCGGCGTACTTTTTCGGAACCTGGCGATTTAGCTTGGCGCGCCGAAGCTGCTGAAGCGTTTGAGAATAACGGTATAGATGCAGTGTCACTATTCAATAACTTAAAAAAACTGGTAGGTCGATTTAGCGAAGCATAAAATGTTGAACACACCAGATTGAATCGAGTTATGGTGCCAAAAAATGGGGTAAGTTTGCACAAACGGATAAAAACTCTCACAGGATTTCGTCGAATGAAGACCCTGCTTATAGCGTTGACGCTGTTTGCCTCCTTGACCCCGGCAACGGAGGCCAAGGAGTACAAGACACCGCCGACCCCGGCAGAGTACCGGGAATACAAAAAGTGCATGGAAAGGACGGGCGACAAGATCACCTGCTCCAAGATCAGCCTGGCCCGGTTCTTCGTCTGCTACGACAAAAACGGCAACCCGGCGGTGTGCGACCTGACCGACCCCTACAAGGAGAAGCGTTAGGCCCGTGGCCTTGGGGTTATGGCGGATAAAAAAGGGCTGGCATCCTTCATGATTGGCAATACAAGACAAGGCGGGTTGTCTTGTATTACTGCTCTATTGAGTAGACTCTATTAGTTAATGAGTGATAGTTATCATCTGTCCACGATGGCCAATCGAACCCTGACTGGGCGGGTGGGCACAGCCGTATGTGTTCCGCGCCATCCACAAAACAACCACAAAGGTCAGGCGGCGACGATCCTGAACGCTGTCCCTTTGGCGACGGGGCGGACATGGTTCTTCTCGCGCCTCATTTCGACAAGGCCGTAATGGGACATCGTCTTCAGCGTGCGGGACAGGTTGCCGGGCTTCCTGCCGGTCTTTTCCGCAAGCGACGTGATCGATTCGGGCTTGGTTTCCTGGATCACCTTGAGCAGCGCCCGGTTTTCGTCGCTCAGTACCTCGGCAAGCGACCTCATGGAGGTGAACCAGATTTTTGGGTCGCACGCCTTGGGCTTGAATTCTCCCCGCGCGATGGCCAGCAGGCGTTCGCGAATCTTGTCTTGCGGCATGATGCCGATCACAATGGTTTTCACCGTTTTTTAACCTCCAGTAGTACCCGGTCCACTTCATAAAAGAAGTCGGCCAACAATTGGTGTGCGTCCTTGAACTCGTAGGGGACGCCCTGGTCACTGGCATGCCGGTGCCTGTGGTCGAAGGTCACGCGCCGCCCGGCATACTTAAACTTTTTCGGCGGTTTTACAGCGTGGGCATTGTCGTAACCGAGCATCCTCTTGCCATAGGGCTCGTGCAGTGTCAGGGAGTAGCGGATGCCATGCGGCGCATCAGGTGTCGGCTCCACCCGGCGAGCCTCGATCTTGACCCAATAACCGCCCCCCTGATCAATGATCTGGTCGTTTAAGTCCAGCAGGGTATCGATGCCAGTGTCTGCTTGCATTTTTACATTATATCAGCGGCTGATAAATTCTACACACTCTAATCGGCGGCTTTGTAGAAACAAGGCTAATAGTTGGGGTTTGAGTAGCAATTGGACGAAAAATCGGTTTAAGACCCATTTAGCCTATCAATAGGGTCTACATCCAGTGATAGCCAGCCTATCAAAACTCTAAAATGACTCTATTGATAGGCTTTTCAGCAAGTTTTGACACTCTCATAGAAGTAGGGTCTATTGATAGGGTTGGCGGCAACCCATTGTTCAGACTGGCAATCTGCTTCCATGAAAACCTTAACCCGATTTTCCGTCCAGTTGCTACTCAGACCCCCTTAACCGAAGATGCAAGCAAGGCAATCAAGGCGGTTCTCGCTGACGTTGAATTTA
>CAIWRB010000244.1 GCA_903914955.1 uncultured Chloroflexota bacterium
AGATCTTTGATCGAGATCTCATAGCCAGAACCAAGATTCACTGGCAGATCGCCGTTATATTTTTCGGCGGCGGTGATAATCCCTTCAGCTGCATCTTCTACAAATAAAAATTCGCGAGTCGGAGAACCATCTCCCCAGACTTGTAATTCCTTGTCACCGCGCGCACTTGCTTCCACAGCCTTGCGGATCAACGCGGGGATGACGTGCGACGTGGCCAAATTGAAGTTGTCACGCGGGCCGTATAAATTAACAGGCAAAAGGAAAATCGCGTTAAATCCATATTGCGCGCGATAGGCCTGCGCCTGCACCAGCATCATCTTCTTAGCGAGGCCGTAGGGAGCGTTCGTCTCTTCGGGATAGCCGATCCATAAGTCATCCTCTTTGAATGGGACAGGCGTGAATTTGGGATAAGCGCAGACTGTGCCGATCGCAACAAATTTACCCACGCCATTTTTATAGGCTTGATGCATTAACTCAACGCCCATCATCAAGTTGTCATAAAAGAAATCAGCGGGATGTTCGCGGTTCGCGCCGATTCCGCCCACGTTCGCGGCGAGATGGATGATGACCACATTTTTTGGGTCAACGTCTTTAAGCGTATCGCTATACAAACCCTTAATATCGTTCGCATCAACGAGATTGTAATTCTCGATGCGCGGAATGAAAATATCCGTCGCACCGCGTCCTTTTAATTTTTCAATCACGAACGAACCAAGAAAGCCCGCTCCGCCTGTCACGATCACTCTTTTATTTTGCCAAAAAATTTCTGCCATGTTTATCTCCTTGTTGTATGCCCTTGCGATGGCGTTCTTGTCCTTTGCCCAAAGCAATCTCCACACAGCCACGAAATTGCCTTGTCGGGAAAAGCGCCCTCCTCGTAATGGCATCTTTACTGAACTATAAACTGCGCGTTCCTATATCGATCATCCGTCGGGTTTTTTATTAAGCCTGTTTTCAAAGCGAACAAAACTTCACGCACGCCATCATCCACATCCAAAGTTGTTTCAAAGCCGAGCACATGCTTGATCTTTTCAAATGACACGGTAATGTCGCGCATGTCACCGCCGAAGGTTAGGTTTTTATATTCCACAACCGTTTCAGGCATACGCTTCAAAACAAGATTTACAATATCACTTTTTGTATAATTCCCATGGTCGGTGCCCAAATTAAAAACTTGTCCGCGCACAATTTCCTGTTCGGCTTCCAGCCCAATCATCACGCCGCGTACCACATCGCGGATATGCACGAACGAACGCGAGTATCCACGCTGATAAATAATGAGAGAACGTTTGGTGAATGATTCCAACACAAATTGATTGACGATCAAGTCAAAGCGGGTACGGGGTGAAATTCCATATAAAGTTGCGAATCGGAATAGCAGCGGCGCACAGGCTGAATCTTTTTGTGAAAGCAAAAATTCCTCGCTCGCTATTTTCGTTTCTGCATATAACGATTGCGGATTTAAGGAAGACTCTTCCGTGACAGGTTTGCCATCCTCAGATAAGCCATAGTTGCTGTATGTGGATGCGAATACGAATCTTTCCACACCCAGATCTACTGACTGACCATAAACATTTTTCGTGGCCTCGACATTGTACTTCCAAGAAACCTGTTTCCCTACTGCCTGACAGGCGGGAAAACCAACGATCGCCGCGAGATGAACAATTGCATCTGGTTTCTGCCAATTCCTTTTGAGCGCATCGCGGACAGCGCGCGGCTCCGTCACATCTGCTTTGACGAAATGAAAGTTGGGATGATGCAGAAACGGGACAATGCTCTCGCCGCCGAACAAGAGACTGTCCAAGACGGTCACCCTGTAGTTTGCGCGGAGCAATTCAGAGGTTAAGAGTGAACCGATATATCCAGCGCCTCCAGTGATAACGACATGCCTATCAGTCATTCCAATCCCTCCAGCCGTACTTTGTATCCATCCAAAATTAATACAGGCGCAGATTTATCATTTACAACCGCAATGCCTTGTTCAAGACAGGTGAGTTTGCAAATATCCGCAACATCGCCAGAACCAACAATGCGAATGCGATCAAATCCTGCAATACGGATCTTCGTAATGTGATCCTTCACACGCTGACGGGTTCGGCGATAAACTGAAAATGACCGTTCCACATAATCCACTGCGAGACGGGCGCGCAGAGCAAGTCCCTCGGGCGTGATGATGTAGCGCAGCTTTTTGCGTTCAGCGCGCGCGACTTTGACCGCGCCTTTGGCGATGAGCCGTTTTAAATGCCAATTTACCGTGCCGACGGCAACTCCAAGTTGAGTTGCCAGCGCAGATTGATTCACATTTGGATCGCTTTCGATCTGTTCGAGCAGGGAAAGTTCGCGAATTTCGTCGTTAGTTGATTCCATAGTTTTTTCAATTCAAAATTCAGTGACTGAATTATAACAGAATAACAAGATATCACTCCCTTGTTTTCCCCATAAATCATTTCAGATCAGGGCATACTCGTTTTCAAGCGATAGATATCGCAGCCATCCACAGCCCCAATTCGAATGTAGTTTTCTTTAATGAAATCCAGGGATTCAGACAGATTCTGTGCCAGAACGACCTCTTTATATTTTATTTTGTTCTTTTTGCGAATAACAGGATCTAGATCCGGTATCCGTGCCCTATCCGTGAGTTCAATCACGTTCACGACCAACACAGGCGGATCGGTTGTAAGTTGGGAATAAAATTGATCTGCCCAATGATTACCCAAAAGAGTTTTTACATGAATAAGCGGATACGGAAGGTACGACACAGGCGATTCCCTCCCTGACACAAAATTGATAATCGGGCGAAATCCCCAAACAAATACTTTTTGCCCGGGCGAAGTATTCTCCATAATATACAAAGCAACAGGGTCACGATAATCCAAATCAACACTTGGATTGGAAATTTTCTGCGCAAATACAGCGCCGTAATCCTTCCAATCGTTGATATTGCTGATAAAGGTAATAACCATAAAAAAGACCAGAGCATAAGCAGAATACTTATCAGAGCTTGGCGCAAACTTGTGTAATAATAAGTAGATCGTATAACCGCATAACAATCCCACATACGGTGCCCATCCAATAAAATAGTGCGGGTAATTCCTTCCAGATAAAGCGCTTAGTATGGCTTCAATCGGCCAGCCGATCAATAAGATCAACAAGAATTTTCCTAACGGCGAATTTAAACCATTTTTAATCAACGACCACAGTGCGAGAACATATCCAAGAACTGCAATCGATACATAATAAATGCCCATTGAATGCGACGCATTTATCAATCCATCCAAAATGCCTGCAAGATTGAAGCCGTTGCTATATTGGACATTGAACACAAGCACGACATTGATCATTTCAGTTAGCGCGCCTTGTGAGGCAAAATACAAAACAACTGGAACGATGACAACCACCAATCCTATTCCATACCAAACGGTTCGTGTAAAAAATATCCGCCATTCTTTTGAAAATACTGCCAGAAAAAAATATACGCCAGCAGCTGCGATCTGCATACTGATGTTATTTGGCCGCAATAAAATATTTAAACCCAATGAGATCCCAACCAACAGGCTGTAAAAATTCTTCTGCGGTAGTTCCAGACTCTTGAAGAAGCCCCACAGCGCAATAAAACTAAATAGCAGGGAATATTCCTCCGAAAAATTCCCTCCCTGCAATACATTTCCTGCCGCGATGATCCAAACAAACGTCGCAAACAAAGCTGGAATTAGACCTATGAGACGTTTGATCACTACATAACCGATGACGCCCGCCCCGAAAAAGAAAAGGAGTTCCAAAAACCAAACTCCCCAACGCGATCCGCCAGATACAAGAAGGCCAAGTGCATTAATATAAAAAATGAGCGGGCCTTTATTTTCCCAAACATCCAGATAAGGTATTTTACCTTTTAGGATAAGCGAGCCAACGTATAGAAAAATCCCGCCATCACGACCTGGGTATGAAAAGTACGGGTTGGATAGTATTCCCATTGCCAGCATTCCCAGCCATATAAATGTGGTTACACTGGCTGAGGATATGGAGCGAAAACGAAGTGATATTTGATTAAACATTTACATTACCTGATTTTTCCATGTCCATAGTTTCAATCAATTAAGGTGAAGAAAATTTATCAAAACTCGAAATCATCGCCAAAAATAAAAACCAATTATAATCGTCGACGATAAAAACAAAGGATGATCATGGAAACCTATCAACAAACACGTCAATCCCATTGGGATTCGATCGCTCACAAACGCGACAACTGGCGCGGCATGGGCAAATGGTATCACCGCCGATTGATAGAGATCTATCAATATCTTGTCAGCCCAAACCAGAGAGTCCTTGAGATTGGCTGCGGCATGGGCAGTTTGCTCGCGCATCTCAAGCCGTCGCTCGGAGTGGGCGTTGACTTCTCTGCAGAAATGATTGCGCGCGCAAAACAACGTCACCCTGAACTTGAATACCATCAAATGGACGCGCACGATCTTTCCAGCCTTGAAGGTGAATTCGATGTCATCATCTTTTCAGATACCGTAAACGATCTATGGGATGTGCAGCGCGCGCTCGAACAGGTAAAAAGATTATGCACACCGCACACACGGCTTATCTTAAATTTTTACAACCACCTCTGGCAGTTGCCTCTTACCACAGCACAAAGTTTAAACCTCGCAGCACCAATGCTCCATCAAAACTGGCTGATCCGCGAAGACGTCAACAACATGCTTCACCTCGCAGGTTTTGAAAGTATTCGTTCCACACAGGAAATTTTATGGCCTCTGCCATTGGGCGGATTCGCGAACCGCTATCTCGTCAAACTGTGGCCATTCAACAACTTCGCGCTTTCCAATTTTGTGATCGCGCGCCCCTCTCCACAACCGAAAAACAAATCAAGCGTTTCAGTAGTCATTGCGGCGCGTAATGAGGCTGGCAACATCAAATCAATTTTTGAGCGTGTGCCAAAGATGGGAAGCGGCACCGAGATCATCTTCATTGAAGGGCATTCGCGCGACAACACCTACGAAACCATAGCGGATGAAATTCCACTTCACCCTCTAACCCCAAGCCTGCTCTTCCGTCAACCGGGCATTGGCAAAGCTGATGCAATTCGACTCGGTTTCGAGAAATCCACTGGCGACATCCTCATGATCCTCGACGCAGATCTGACCGTTCCGCCCGAAGATCTGCCGCGTTTTTACGACGCCATTGTTTCAGGCAAAGGCGAATTCGTCAACGGCGTGCGTCTGATCTATCCAATGGAAAAAGAAGCCATGCGCACATTAAATTTCATTGGCAACAAATTTTTCAGCATGGCGTTCTCGTGGCTGTTGGGCCAACCCATCAAAGATACTTTATGCGGCACAAAAGTAATGTGGCGTGAAGATTATAAAGAGATTGCCGACAACCGCTCCTACTTTGGAGATTTCGACCCCTTCGGTGATTTTGACTTGATCTTCGGCGCGGCAAAGTTAAACCGTAAAATCGTTGACCTCCCCATCCGCTACCGAGAAAGAACCTATGGCACAACCAACATCTCGCGCTGGAGACATGGGCTATTATTATTCAGAATGGTCGCATTCGCAGCGCGGCGCATCAAATTTGTGTGACTATTCGATACACATATCGAGCAGTTCAGTCGTCAGTGCTTCATGAATATTTGTTCAAGGATCTTTCAATGCCAACAAAATTAAAACTATTACCCGCCAAAAAATATAAAGGCATTAATCAATATGACCCTATCAAATATTATTACTGGCCCGTCTTTGGACGCATGTATCGCAGTCGCGTGGAATTGGCTTTGAATGAATGTTCGGGAGGCGAGCGCGTTCTTGAAGTAGGCTTTGGAACAGGACTGGCATTCCCAAACCTTCATGACAATTACAAGGAAATCCATGGCATTGACCTGACTGTAGATATTCACGCTGTCAAATCTGTTTTTGAATCCATGAATATTCCTCTTTTCCTTGAAAAGGGCGATGTGGTAAAAATGCCGTACAATGATAATTTTTTCGATACAGTGTTGCTGGTCAGCATTTTGGAACACCTGAAACCCGTTGAACTGGAACAGGCATTCGTCGAGGTAAGACGCGTGCTCAAACCTGGTGGACAAATGGTCTACGGAACTCCAGTCGAAAAGCCATTTATGGTATTCATGTTCCGAATGCTTGGGCATAATATCCGCGATGAACATTTTTCAACTGAAAAGGAAATTGCGGCAGCCGCGCACAAAGCGTTTTCAAAAGGCCGCGTGATCCAAATGAAAAGCACACCGCCCATTGCGGGGGCGGTCTACGAAGTTGGAAATTTTATCAAATTAATTTTTTAGGGCGTCAAAACGTCTTTTGCCCACTCGCGTTCTGCTTTATACCAATCGATCAAATTCCGAATCCCTTCACGCAAATTGACCTGAGGATCCCAGCCAAGCATTTCACGCGCCTTGGTCACGTTCGCCTGATTCATGAACATATCC
>CAIWRB010000245.1 GCA_903914955.1 uncultured Chloroflexota bacterium
CGCGTCGGGCACGGTGGTTACGCCATTAATACCAGCCACCTCCTCTCCGAAAAATACCTCTGCGGTAGAGACAGGCTTTCCATCCCAATAAGCCAGATAACTACGAAAAGGGGTATCTAATCCCAAGCCAAGATAAAAATCCACCATGCTGTCGTTCCAATTCGAAGGGCCGCCAAATCCATTGATGAGAACTTCGACACGGTCTCGCATGCTTTTCTCATCGCTAACGATTTTGATCTCCGCCCCGGCGGGTAAATTAAGGGTGTCGCTAAGCCGCTTCAAATCCATGCTCATGCCGGGTGGGCCTTCCATGAATTTAAAACCACGCGGAGTGAGCAAAGATTCCCAAGTCGTCAGGTTCACACTGTCTTCCAGCCATAAGCTGATCTCGGGTGTGTGTTTTGCTTTGAAATATGCCAGGCTCTCATCGATGAAGGCCTCATCAGATGGGACGGAATCACGTTTGCACATGATTCCGTTGTACCAATCTATTTGCAATCCTCCACACCAACGCTGGAACCCACCGCTTTTGCTGAACTCCATAACGGGCGAATGTTCAAAATGGCGGAAAAACTCATATAGCACAGCTCGGTTGGCACGTACAAGCTCGGATGGTGAGAAATCGGTCAGTATTTTGTTCATGGCTGCTCCTTCTTAGGGTACAACACTTTTGATGCTGCGCAAGGCGTAAATTTATTGTGTTTCCTCTAAAGCGTAATTGATCGCCTCTTCCGTAGACATGGCCTTGCCTACCGCCCAGGCTTGGTTGAAAGAGTCTTCGCCCAATTGTTCGCGGGCAGTGGTGATATGGGATTCTCGTTCACGCACCATAAAAGGAAGATAATCCATTACGAATTCGGAAGCGCGCAGGCTTTCCCGCGCGCCAAGCAGACTAGTGCCTCTACCTGCCTGTCCTTGGTCAATTGCCAGCATTCCCAAACCTTCCAAACAAAGACAATAGCCATAAGCAAGATTTTCCTTCCGACAAAAGATTATTGCTTCTTCGTATATTATTTTTGCCTGGTCGAAGTTTCCGTTACGCCGTAATACTTCTCCAAGTTCGGTGATCAGATTGGTGATCATAAATGGATTTGATGTTTGTTTTGCAAGGGATAATCCTTTTTCGATTTTCTCGATTGCGCCAGATATATTTCCCTGTGCCAGATCAATCCATCCCGAGCTGAGAAATGTCTGGCTCATGTATGCTTTATCTATTTGAGCAAGCTTGAAATCCTCGGCGATCAGTTCCTTTGCGAGAACGTAATCCTCAAGATATATTTTTATAACAGTAATTGACCAGTGGTTTCCAAAAATATTGGGGTTATCTTTGATCTCCTGTGCTGCTGCAAGCGCTTCCTGAAAACATTTTTCGGCTTGCATGACATTGCCTTGCGTTAAAGCAATAAAACCCAATTCGTTCAACCCGAAGGTGGTGCGCCGTTTGTCGCCGGAAATGCGTACTTCCTTCAGGGCTTGCTCATAAGCTGATTGGGCAGATACCAGATCATTTTGATCAAAATGCGAACCTGCGCGGGACATCAGAATTCCTCCTATCGACCAATGGTCGCCAGTTTCCCAGGCAATTTGAAGCGCCTGGTCAAGCAATGCCCGCCTTTGAGCGTAATCCCTTTCAAAACCACCTTGCATCCCAAGTCCCAACGCTAAACCCGGTTTATCGTTTATTGTGCGGCTTAAAGTCTCAGCCTCTTTCGCCCAACTTCTTCCCCGTTGCGGATCGCCATGATTCAATGCAACATAGGCTGCGCGTCCCAGGGCACGGGCGCGCAATACGGTCTGCAAACCTTCGGTGACAATAAGCGCCTTTGGCAGCCATTCACAATCAGCAGGATGTCCGCGTATATCCCAAAAACGCCAGATGGCACTTGCCAATTGCAGAAATAATTCTTTATCGCGTTCCTGCGACCATTCCAATGCGGCGCGCAGATTATCTATTTCTTCATCCAATCGATCCAGCCAGATGAGTTGATTGAAACTACGAATTTCAGGCTCGGCTTTTTCTGCCAGTTCGATGAAAGCCTTAAGGTGTTGGTCGCGCGCCTTCTCCCCTTCACCCGATTCAAACAACTTCTCGCGCGCATATTGACGTACGGTTTCCAGCATGCGATAGCGAGTCTCAGCATCACCTTCTGTCATCGAGACAAGTGATTTATCCAACAGCCTGCCAAGCATATCCAAAACTTCAACTGCGGCTATTTTTTCATCGGAGCAGACTTGCTCGGCGAGTTCCAGAGTCCAGCCGCCGGTGAAGACTGCCAGACGGCGTAATAATAATTTTTCGCTTTCAGAAAGCAGATCATACGACCAGTCGATCATGGCACGCAGGGTTTGCTGGCGCGGCAGCGCATTGCGGCTGCCGCCGGTCAACAAGCGGAAACGGTCATTCAATCGTTCGGCGATCTGTTCCGCTTTGATAACTTTGACGCGCGCTGCGGCTAATTCAATTGCCAAAGGAATCCCGTCCAAGCGAAAGCAGATCTGGGCAATGGCGGGAGCGTTGTCTTTGGTGACCGTGAAGTGCTGCTGGGCGAGTGACGCGCGCTCAATGAAAAGACGCACGGCTTCATATTGCGAAAGCTGCTCAATTGTCGGCAATTGTTTCATGTCGGGCATGGATAGCGACGGGACGTGCCATGCCATCTCGCCTTTGACTCCCAATGCTTCGCGGCTTGATGCGAGAATTTTCAAGGCGAGCGAATCGCTGAGCAGAACATCAGCTACCTTTGCGCAGGCTGCGATCAGATGCTCGCAGTTGTCTAATATGAAGAGCATTTTTTTATCGTGAACATGCTCAGTTAGTGATTGCAATGCGCTCTTGCCTTGTTGTTCGCTGACTCCCAAAACTGAGAGCATGGTCTGCGGGATGAGGGCGGGATCGGTGAGCGGTGCGAGCTCGATGAACCACACGCCATCAGGATATTGGTCAACCAATTCTGCCGCAACTTGCAGTGAAAGGCGCGTCTTACCCGTTCCGCCCGACCCTGTCAACGTAACAAGACGATGTTTCTCCAGTGCAAATTTGATCTCTGCCATCTCCTTCTCACGCCCGATGAAACTGGTCATTTGAGATGGCAGATTGTGCTGATAAATATCCAGTGTCTTGAGTGGAGGAAAGTCTGCAGGTAGATTGGGAATGATAAGTTGGTGAATATGCTCGGGGCGGATCAAATCCTTGAGGCGTCTCTCACCCATATCCAATAAAGTAACACCATCCAGTAATTCATCGCGGATCAATTCTTCTGTGGCAAGTGAGAGCAACACCTGCCCACCATGCCCTGCAGACATAAGCCTCTGTACGCGGCTGAGTGTCATATAACCCTGATACAAACCGCTTTCCAGCAACTCGGCCTTGCCAGTGTGAATTCCCATCCGCACCTTGACCAATGCGTTGCCAGCATTTTCTTGAGAGAGATCAATCTGTGATCTTACAGCCGTACGGAGGGCATCTCCTGCGGTATGAAATACCGCGCAGAAAGAATCTCCAATGATTTGGAAGGCGTAGCCATTATGTGCCTCAATGGCAGACTGCATAATGGCATCATGATGATCTCTTAGAGTATCCCATTGATCAGGATATTCCTGCGCGAGTTTGGTACTGCCTTCGATGTCGGTGAAAAGAAAAGTAACCGTGCCGGTTGGGTAATTATTCACTGGGATTCCTCCAACGCAAACTTGATAACCTTTTCCATCGCCATGGCTTTGCCCTCCGCCCAGGCTTGATTGAATTCGTCTGCGCCCAATTGTTCGCGGGCGGCGGCAATGTTTTTATCAACCTCCGCGCGCTCTACTGGAAACAGAACAACATGAATTGCTGCGCGCAAAGCCTCAGCCGCGCCAAACAAAGTTGCAGAGCGGCTTGCCTGCCCTTGCGCCGCACTAAGGGCGGCGAACTCTTCAAATAAGCAGGTAATGATTTTTCGGTGATCCATTTCTTTCGCTACCGACAGCGCTTCAAGTAAGTATGAATGCGCTGCGACAAAATTGTTTTCAAGCCGCGCAAGTTCTCCCAGCGGCAGAAGATTCAAGGCGATCAGCTCCTTGTTTTTTATCTCCGTCGCGATCGTTAAACTTTCGGTTTGTAATTTGAGCGATTCCTTATAGTTGGTCTGGAATCGAGCCACGCGCCCCAAAATAATTAACGTGGAGGCAATAGAATATTTGTCTCCTAATCCCCGCGCAATGGCCAGGCTTTCAGCAAGCAATTCTTCAAGCGATTTTTCAGATGAGTGATAGATCCCTTGTGCAAGCAGGGCCCTGCTTATGTTTGTAATCTCCAAGCAAACGCCATGCTTATCGCCTATTTCGCGTGACATTGACAAACTCTGTTCGAATAAGGAGCGCGCCCCCGCCCAATCGCCCTCATCCATAGCCAGCTCCCCCAAAATGTTGGCGGCAACAGACATGCCACGCCTTTCCCCTAACTCTCGATATATTTGCAGGCTCTCTTCGTAATACCGGCGCGCTGCCGGGTGATCTCTCTCAATAAAGTGATAGATTTGACCAAAGGAAATAAGCACGCGAGCCGTCACCCATTGATTATTTATCTCCTGGTATATGCTCAGACTTTCAGAGAGAAATGTTTTTGCTGCCGTAATATTATTTGCGATAAACGCAAACTTTCCTTTCATATAAAGAGCGAAAGCCACGCCCTGCCTGTCATGCAGCATCTGACAAATTTCCAGGCCCTCCTCAAGCGACAATTCGAGTACCTGGCTGTCGGCTCCATCCATCGGCGTCAAATATGCAAAGTACCCAAGCGCACGCCCCCGCGCCACTACAACGCGCGATTGACCTGGTTTTAACAACGCTCTTTCCATCCATTCCTGTCCATAAGACCAATCCCCACGGACAAACCAGAAGAACCATAGCGCATTACACAACCGTAATGCGGCTTCCGGCGGATGGTTTTGCGGGTCATCCACAGCCCATTCCAACGCCGCGCGCAGGTTATCTTGATCGAGTTCGAGGCGGTCCAGCCATTCGATCTGCTCTGCGCGGACTAAATGCGGCTCGGCTTCTTCAGCAAATTTGAGAAAATAATCAAGATGTTGAGTGCGGGGTCTTTCGCCTTCACCCGATTCTAATAATTTTTCCCGTGCATACTGGCGCACGGTTTCCAGCATATGGTAACGCAAATGACCGGGGTTTTCATCCACAACAACCAGCGATTTGTCCACCAGGTGAATGAGCAATTCCAAAACATCCTCGGCATGCATCTGTCCGTCACTGCATACCTGCTCGGCAGCCTCGAGCGTACAGCCGCCCACGAAGACCGCTAATCTTCTGAGCAGCAATTTTTCATTTTCAGCCAGCAGATCATACGACCAGTCGATCAAGGCGCGTAATGTTTGTTGGCGTGGTAAGGCAGTGCGATTGCCGCCCGTCAACAAGCGGAAGCGGTCATTCAACCGCTCGGCGATCTGCTCCGCTTTCAGAACTTTTACGCGCGCAGCCGCAAGTTCAATTGCCAGCGGGATCCCATCCAACCGCGAGCAGATCTGCGCCACAGCATTTGCATTTTCATTCGTCACCGCAAAGCGCGGCTGCGCAAGCACGGCGCGGTCAATGAACAATCGCACGGATTCATATTGTGATAATTGTTCAGCGGCTGGTAATTGCTTCAAGTCTGGAAATGAAAGCGACGGCACATGCCATGCCTGTTCTCCTTTGACACCCAGGGCTTCACGGCTCGATGCCAATATTTTCAAATTCGGCGCATCGTTTAATAATGGTTCTGCTAGTTTGGCGCAGGATTCAATGAGGTGTTCGCAGTTATCCAGAACAAGCAGTAAAGTTTTCTCACGCAGGAAATCCGTCAGGCTGTCGAGCGCGCTCCGGCCTTGCTGGGTTTGCATATCCGCTGCACTGAGAATGATTTGCGGAATCAGATCAGGGTCGGTGATTGGCGCAAGCTCCACGAACCACACGCCGCTGGGAAATTGATCGAGCAATTCCGAAGCAACTTGCAAAGATAACCGCGTTTTGCCCACCCCGCCCGAGCCGGTCAGCGTTACCAAACGATATTCGCTCAATGCGTGCCGAACTTTGGCGATCTCTTTTTCGCGCCCGATGAATTTAGTCAAATTAGATGGCAGGTTATTACGCGATACAGGCGTAATGGAAACCATGGATCCAACGGATTGTTTTTCCAAAACGAGAAGAACCTCTTTTGCAGAAGATGGTCTTTCTTCGGGAAGTTTTGCCAGCAATTGAAGAACCAGTGTATCCACCCATTCAGGAATATCTTTATTATGTTCACTGGGCGGCGTGACCTTTCCATGCAAGTGCTGCGTTAGTATGTTGTTGACCGTCCCCTCGAACAGGGAGTGCTCCGTGAGAAGTTCGTAAATAATAACGCCAAAAGCGTACAGGTCAGACTGTGCACTGGCAGAGTCGCCTTGAATGAGTTCAGGCGCGACGTATGCCAATGTTCCCAGGAGCACACCTTCATCAGTCAGATGCGAATCATCAGACGAGCGAGCCAGACCGAAGTCCATCAATTTCAAGGTCTGCGAATCGGTGACGATGATGTTTTCAAGTTTCAAATCGCGGTGAATGATGCCCTTTGAATGGGCATGGTCAAGCGCCTTACATATTTGCACCGCCATGATCAATGTTTCCGAAATGGATGGAGTTGCGATCCCCTTGAGCGTATTGCCCGGAATAAGTTCCAACACGATGAAGGGATTGCCTTCCACTTCCCCCGCGTCATACACTGACACAATGTTTGGATGATTCAACTGCGCCACCGCACGCGCTTCCTGAATTAATCGCGATCTTCCTTCCACTCCAACACCGGATGTGTTCAGGAATTTGATGGCAACGGCGCGATGAAGCAATGTGTCATGCGCCTTGTACACGACTCCCATTCCACCCTTGCCGAGTTCGGATTCGATCTTATAACGACCAAGGAGAGTTGTGCCAATCATACGTGTTTCTCCAAGGCTAATTCAATAGCTTGATCAACTGTCATAGCGCGACCTTCAGCCCATGCTGTTGTGAAATTGGATTCACCGAGCTGAGAGCGAAGAGCCGCAACATCGAGTTCGTAATTTGCGCGATCAACGGGCGGCAGGGGAGAACTTGTCTCCTCACGGATTATTTCTGCTGTTCCCATAAGTTTTGCCGACAATTCTGCCTTGCAAAAACCTAATTCTACTCCAGCCAATCCTTCAAGACATTCGGCGGTATGACGTCTATCTCCTACCTCTTGCCATAACCTTAGCCCATCTGTGAAAAATGATGAGGCATGAATGTAATCGCCTTGCAAACGCGCAAGCCAGCCTCGAGAATAGAGCAAGTATCCTATTTCACGCTTATGCCCCAAACGCTCCCAGATTACATTACTTTCATCGTAAAACCTGGATGCCTGTTCATATTCACCCCGAGTACGTGCAATATCTCCCAATGTATTGAGCGTCTCAGCCACATTCCAACCAAGCCGTATTTCGCGAGAGAGTTGCAAACTCTCCTCAGTTAGAATTGCGGCTTGTTCCAAGTCCCCTTGATACCATGCTACAAACCCCAATTGGCTTAGCGAATAGGCTATTTCTGCTTTGCCTCCAACATCACGAGCCCACTTCAGGCTTTCCTTGAATAACTCCATAGCTTGATCATAATATCCTTGCGCTCGCGCTATACATCCAAGCAAAGTAAGCTCTGATTCAAATTTAGAGTTTATCCCCAACTCTTGATATAGATTTAGGCTTTCCTTACCTAAAGTTGTTGCATGAGAGTAATCGTTCAAATAATAAGCTATCCAACCCAACGTGTTAAGCGCCATCGCCATGCCGTGCCTATTTCCTACTTCGCGATATAAAGCAAGGCTTTGCTTAGACAACAACATTGATTGATTTGTATCCATATCATCTGCCGCTAACCAACCTGCCTCAGAGAGCACCTGTGCTTTCATAATGACAGGGAGATGATTTTGTTCATCTTGATCTTTCAGAAATCGCTGATACCATTCTCGTCCCTCACTCCAATAACAATAAGTATGCCAAAACCAGAAAAGACCGCTCGCCAATTGCACCGCAACCTCAATATCGTTTTCCAATAACCAATTCAGGGCGAATCGAGAGTTGTCGATTTCTTGTTCCAATCGCTCAAACCAGACTTGTTGATTTGGTCCATTAAGTTCAGGTTTGGCCTTCTGTGCCAGCTGAAAAAAATAGGCGGCATGCCGCTTGTGTGAATTCCCGGACTCTCCACTCTCAGTCGACTTCTCTCGTGCGTACTGGCGGATCGTTTCGAGCAAATAATAACGTGGCTCGTCCCCATGTTCAAGGTCAACAGACACAAGGGATTTATCAACAAGATGAGTCAACAGATCAAGCGCATCGGAATTGCCACAAACCTCTTCCGCCCCTTCGAGAGTCCAGCCACCCATGAAGATCGAGAGTTTTCGCAGGAAAGTTCGTTCTTCGTCAGAAAGTAAGTTGTAACTCCAATCGATCAAAGCGCGTAATGTTTGTTGACGCGGTAATGCGGTGCGGCTGCCGCCTGTCAATAAACGAAAAGCATCATCCAGTCTCGTTGCGATCTGTTCCACGTTCAACATCTTCACACGCGACGCAGCTAGTTCAATCGCTAAAGCGATCCCATCCAATCGTTTACAGATCTGTGCGATGGCGGGCGCGTTGACTTCGGTCATTTCAAATTCTGGAAGCAGGGCTGCGGCGCGCTCCATGAACAACTTGACCGACTCCGATCTTTCAATGACATGCAATCCGCTTTTGGGGTCGGGCAATGAGAGAGAAGGTACACGATGTGCATTCTCGCCTTCAATGCCCAATGCCTCACGGCTGCTGGTAATGATCCGTAGATCAGGACAAGCATGTAAGAGCGAATCACAGAGTTGCGCGCAGGCATCGATCAGATGTTCGCAGTTATCCACCACCAATAATATTTTCTTCGCGCGCATGTAATTGATCAACGCGTCGAGAGGGGACGTGCCGCCTTCAGGAGTGACTCCCAATGCCGCGCACACAGACTGAGGAACAAGCGCGGGGTCGGTCAACGGTGCGAGTTCCACCAACCAGACGCCAATTGGATATTCCGGTAATAATTCCGAAGCAACTTGAATTGAAAGCCGCGTTTTGCCGATGCCGCCCCAACCGGTCAGCGTCACCAGATGATTCTTCTCCAACCGTTTCTTGATCTGCTCCACTTCTTTTTCGCGGCCAATAAAGGTTGTCAGTTGCAAAGGCAGGTTATGTCTGGTCTTTTCGTACGTTTTCAACGCGGGAAATTCAGACGGCAGGTCTGGAACATTCAATTGATAGATGCGCTCCGGTAGAAAAATATCCTTTAGATTCTTTTCACCCATATCGCGCAGGGTCGCATCTTTTGGCAATTGTCCGCGCAATAAATTTTCAGCCGCCTGCGAAAGCAATATCTGTCCGCCATGCCCGGCGGACGAAATACGCTGGGTCAATGCCAGCGTAGCATAGCCTGAACATGGAGTGTCTTTTGATTCAATTTGCAATTGCGCCGCGCCGGTGTGAATCCCCATGCGCACTTTGATGGGCGAGGGAGCCCATGCTTCATTATGAAGTTTACGTTGCGCTTCCAATGCGGCATTCACTGCATCATTGGCGTTATGAAATGCAGCAGCACATGAATCACCGACAACTTGAAAGACGAATCCGTTGTGGGATTCAACCGCTTGATTCAATATCTCATTGTGCCGTGCAAGCAAGCCAGGCATGGACTCGGGATATTGCTGTGCGAGTTTTGTGCTGCCTTCAATGTCAGTGAAGAGGAAAGTAACTGTGCCGGTGGGAAGTTCATGATTTGCGTTTTGCGTGAATAGACTGGGAGATTCAAAACGACTCGCGCTTGAAATCGGATTCCCCTTCCAGCCATTCAACATGGTCTCCAATTCGGCTCCCACCTGCCGCATGCTGGGGATGCGCTGCCGGCGGTCTTTCTCCAACATACGATATATCAAGCCCGCCAGCGGTTTGGGTATATCCAGATCATATCGAGTCAGGTCAGGCACCGGCTGAGTAAGAGTCGCAGTGATCCTGGCCGTGAGATTTTCACCTGTGAAGGGCAGTTTGCCGGTTAGCATTTCAAACATCAGCACCCCAAACGCCCAGATGTCCGTTCGGAAATCCAGTACTTCCCCGCTGAGCGCTTCAGGGCTGAGATAGTTCACGGTGCCAACCAGGACACCCGTTTGGGTCAGGCGCGAACTGTCAGCCAGCTGAGCGATCCCAAAATCAGTCAGGCGCGGTGTGCCATCCTGCGCAAGCAGCACATTCGCAGGTTTGAGGTCACGATAAACGATTCCCAAATGATGGGCGCGCGTCAGGGCATCCGCCAGATCAAGGCCGATCTCTACTGAGCGCTGGCTGGAGAGCTGCCCATGCTTTGCAAGCAGACTCTGCAAACTGCCGCCATCCACATATTCCATCACCAGATAGTGCTGTCCATGCGATTCAATGGCGGTGATGAACTTTACGATATTGGGATGGTTAAGCTGGCGCAGCGCATCGCCTTCACGTTGAAAGCGTTCAAGGATGTTGGGCTCATGCGAGAGCGTCTCGGAATTTAGAGTCTTAACGGCAACTGTTTCACCGCTCTGGTTATCAGTGGCGCGATAGACAACCCCCATGCCGCCGCGCCCGAGCAG
Source organism: uncultured Chloroflexota bacterium (assembly GCA_903914955.1). Lineage (GTDB taxonomy): Bacteria > Chloroflexota > Anaerolineae > Anaerolineales > Villigracilaceae > Villigracilis. Next base: position 10,658 of record CAIWRB010000245.1, read on the forward strand.
ATCTTTTTCAAGGTCGTTTATCTCAAACCGATTGGCAATGATGAATTTTCCCATAGACTCACTTTAGAACTGCTTCGAGTGTGCGGGTGATCGAAGTCAATCTCTCCGAAAGTAATCGGGCGGCAAATTCATGGAAGGTTGCCGCCAGTTCAGGTTCCTTCTGTTTCATCTCTGCCAGCGCCGCGCGCGTCAGGCGGTAGGCAGTGACCGGCATATCGGCGACCACTGAGGACGAGGAGGTTGTCCCCATATATAAACCCGGTTCTCCGATGGCCGTTCCCAACCCAAGCGTTTGCAGCCGCATCCGTTGTTGATTCCCCAATTCGAGATACACCGACACCGCGCCCATTTCGATAAAATACATTTGGTCTGCTTCTGCTCCCTGATGGATCAAGTTTTCACCTGCCTTGAAGTTGACTCTTTCCAAATAATTTAACAAGCGTTTGGTATTACTCTTTTCAAAACCGCTGTCTGCCAGTTGAGCGCCCAATGTGACCGGCGTATGCAAAGCTGTGACCTGTTCAATATCAAGCAGCTGCTCCTCACACCATTCGAGGCCGTGATCGAGGTCCGGGAAGATGCGAATCCCTGCCCGGCTTTCAGACAGATCATCCATCTCAAAGCGTTTCTGCATTTCGGCTGATAAATGAGTCAGCACCAAAGTGATATTCTGCGTTTCTGCGATCTGCCTGCATTTGACGAAACTCATGACAGCCGAAGAGTCGAATCCACTCACACGCTGAAAGTCAAATACAAGATAGCGGAGCCTGGGTTGAGCCGCATCCGCGAGCCGTTCACGAACTTGATCCAACAGAGCATTGGCTGAGCCAAAAAAAAGAAAGCCCTGTAATTCAAGAACATAAATATATTGTCCCAACTTGTCCTTCAACACCCGCTGATGATAAGCGCAGCGTTCGACATTGCTTTTGATCTGTGTGCCAGAAAGTGCATGGTGCACCACATTGATCTTGCTGTAATTCACCACGAATAAAACGATCGCCGCCACTAACCCCACACCGATCCCGATCAGAAAATTCGTGGTTGCGATCGTGATCAGAATCAGAAGCGTGACGAAATAATCACTGCGCGAAAGTTTCTTCCAACCGGTAATGACCCACTCCACCAGAAAGTCGAGTCCAAGAAAAAATAGAAATCCGCCCAAAAGCGCGCGTGGGAGATAGACGAGCAAAGGTGCACCCAACAGAAATGTTCCTGCGCAAACGATGCCGGTTATGATGCCGGGTAATTTGCCTTTTGCCCCAACCCGATAATTCAAGGCCGTATCGCCCAGCAGGTGGTAGCCCACCATGCCGCCGAGCAAGCCAGATACTATGTTGACAATGCCAACCGATTTTAATTCCTGGTTGAGGTGAATCTCCTGGCGATTGGTTAATTCAAGGGCAGAGGCGTTCAACAGGAAGCCGATCATGCTCAAGATGAGCACGATCGCGATATTGCCGCCTTGCCCCAGGATGGCCGACCAATTCGCGGTGAGTAATCTACTGCCAAGGGCAAACGGTTGCCAGATCGCGTCGCCTCCCACTTTTCCAAGCAAGATTCCGCGTGTTGTTGCATCCTGAATGGATATGCCAGTCAGCAGGAAGGTCAGGTAAAACAAGCCGATGACTCCCATCAAAATTATGGGCATGGTCAGAAAGTGGTCGAAGCGTTGCATTCCAAAGAACAAGGCCAGAGCGAATAAAACACCTGGGATCCAAAGGATCAGTTGTTGTAACTGGAGCAGCGCTGAAAGATTTGAGGGGATCAGTTGATACTCTGTCATAACCCCGAAAGAACCTTGCACCAACATCCAGCCGGTCCCTGCCAGAAATCCGCCCATGACCGGATATGGAATGAAGCGCACCAGTTTGCCCAAGCCGAAGTAACCTAAAACCAGGAAAAGAACGCCAGTTAAGATCGTGGTGAGCGCAATGGTTACAAGGATGGTGGCAAGTTTTTCTGTACTGCCCGCAGCGGTCAGTGTGCCAGCCAGTGAGGCAGCAATGACTGCCATCACAACCGTTGGGATGTCATCAACACTGCTGAAGACGCCTGAAACTGAACTTGTCAGAGATGTGCCGATCAGCAAGATTACGGAACTGAAGAGTGAAATTCCAAAGCCATACGGAAGGAAGACGGCCAGGTCGCCACTGAATATCAGGCTCGCGATAGCAAGAGCAAAGATCACTTCCACCAGGCCGGAAATTATCCCCATCATGAGAGCGGGTAATAACCGCTTCGACTGGAATTCATCGCGTACCAAGTGAAGAATATTCCCTTTCACAGTCTGATCCATAGTGACACCCACTCATATTTTAATTTGGAATAATTTCATTGATTATATCTGGAATTTTCCTGTTACTCAATACGCTGATTTGACTATACAGATATTAGCCATAGCCTCCCCTGCACAAAACCGATACAAAATCGATACAATTTGAAAAAAACCCTTGATTTTCAATATTCAAAGTTGTATAGTTGTAACAAGATAAGTTCAACCACAATTCTCAACATTGCGAGGGAAAATGAGCAACGAATATTCATTTGGATTGATCGCAAAAAATCGCCGCCGTGAGCTGGGTCTGACCCAGGATGAATTGGCCCGGCGCGTAGGTTGCGCCCCGATCACCCTGCGTAAGATCGAAGCAGATGATCTACGGCCATCGGTACAGATCGCTGAACGCATTGCGATGGCATTGAACATTCCACTTGAAGAACGGTCTGCCTTTGTGAAGTTGGCGCGCATTGAACGTGTCTTTGAAGAACCACACATCACTCCCATGCCGGCACCCGAAGAGATCGGCAGTGAGGATCTGAGCGGCCGCGCCATTCGTGGATATGCTTTGGGAGAGCGGCTTGGCAGTGGTGGGATGGGAGCGGTCTATCGCGCAGTGCAGCCTTTGGTTGAGCGCGAAGTGGCGATCAAGATCATCCTGCCGATGTATGCCAATCATCCCGATTTCATCCGCCGCTTTGAAGCCGAGGCGCAGCTTGTGGCGCGATTGGAACATCCGCACATTGTTCCGCTTTATGATTATTGGCGCGAGCCCAGCGTGGCGTATCTGATCATGCGCCTTTTACGCGGCGGGAGTGTGCAAACTCTTTTACGCAGTGGAACGGTACTATCCTCTGAAACTATTTTACGCATGATGGAGCAGATCGGTTCCGCGTTGAGCGCATCGCATCGTGCGGGTGTTGTTCATCGTGACCTGAAACCGGCCAACGTTTTGCTCGATGAAGACAACAATGCCTATCTGGCTGACTTCGGTATCGCAAAGAATTTGAGCAGTCCATCATCCGAGACTCAAGCGGATATGGTCATCGGGTCGCCGGACTATATTTCACCGGAACAGATCCGCTCAGAGTTTGTGCGCCCGCAGACGGATATTTATGCGCTGGGTGTGATGCTGTATGAACTACTGACAGGCAAGGTTCCCTTCCGTGGTAACACTCCCTTCGATGTCATGAGTCAACATTTAAACACGCCGCTGCCTTTACTTGCTGAGTATCGTATCGGCTTGCCCAAATCACTCGATGATGTGATCGAACGTGCGACCGCGAAAGATCCGCTGCAAAGATATGAAAATGTCGAATTGATGCTGAATGATCTGCGGAGCGCATTGAGGGCAAATCTTCTTGAGTTCAAAAGCAAGCCAGTTTCGTCGCGGCTTCTCACTGAAATGGATAACCCTTACAAGGGATTACGCGCGTTCGGTGAAGGGGACGCGCAGGATTTCAATGGACGCGAATCGTTGATCCAGCAATTGCTGATCAAGCTTGGGGATACTGGAGAACTGTCGCGCTTCCTGACCATTGTCGGGCCGAGTGGAAGCGGAAAATCATCGGTGGTCAAAGCTGGCTTGATACCAGCCCTCCGCCGCGGAGCATTGCCCGGCTCGGAGAACTGGTTCATCATCGAGATGATGCCCGGCGCTCATCCATTGGAAGAACTCGAAGCCGCGCTGCTGCGAGTCGCGGTCAACCCGCCCGCATCGCTGATCGAACAATTCCAAAAAGACAGCCGCGGGCTGATCCGCGCTGTGCGGCGTTCCCTGCCAAACGATCCATCCATTGAACTGGTGCTGGTCATTGATCAATTTGAAGAAGTGTTCACGCTATTGCAGGATGAAACCGAACGTATGCGTTTTCTCGGATTGCTTGTGAATGCGATTCTGGATGAGAGCAGCCGCATTCGAGTCATTTTGACCATGCGCGCAGATTTCATCGACCGTCCACTTGGATATGTTGACTTCGGCGAGCTCATTCATCAGCGCATGGAGATCGTCCTGCCGCTCACGCCGGATGAATTGGAAAGCACGATCGCTTCGCCCGCTGAGCGGGTTGGTTTGCATCTCGAGAGCGGACTTATCGCTGCGATATTGCATGACCTCGGCGACCAGCCCGGCACACTGCCTTTGCTTCAATATGCATTGACTGAACTCTACGAAAAGCGCGCAGGGAATACGCTGACGAGATCCGCCTATCTTGAGATCGGTGGCGTGATGGGCGCACTCGGGCGCAGGGCCGAAGAAATATTTAGCAGTTTGGATGAAGAAGGTCAGGTTATCGCAAAGCAGATATTCCTGCGTCTTGTCACGCTTGGAGAAGGTGTGGAGGATACCCGCCGCCGGGTTTTGATATATGAATTGGAAAATTTGAAATTTGGTGATATGGATCTGCGGAAAGTTTCCAGGTCATTTAAAGCAACTCTGGATGCATTTGGAAATGCCCGCCTGCTTTCCTTTGACCGTGACCCGGGTACACGCGGTCCAACAGTTGAAGTTGCACATGAAGCCATCATTCGTGAGTGGCCGCGATTGCGCGGCTGGTTGGAAGAGAGCCGCACAGTGGTGCGGATGCAGAGACAACTTTCAATTGCCGCATCTGAATGGATGAATGCAAAACGTGATGCCAGCTTTTTATTAAGCGGTACAAAGCTGGCTCAATACGAAGGCTGGACAGTGAGTTCGGCACTTGCATTGACACAGCATGAAATTGATTATTTGAAAGCGAGTATGACTGCTCGTGATCAAAAAGAAATGGAAGAAGCTGAAAGACAGCAGCGCGAATTGGAGTCAGCGCAGAAATTGGCAGAGACAGAATCAAGCCGTGCGGAATTGCAAACAAGATCTGCAAAACAATTACGACAGCGGGCGGTTATTCTTTCTCTTGCATTAGTTCTTGCGGTTGTATTAGCAGGTGTTGCGGTGTTCTTTGGAAATCAAGCTAATAAGAACGCAGCTACTGCGAAGGCTAATGAAAAAATAGCTATATCCCGGGAATTGGCGGCAGCATCTGTTGCCAATTTGGAGATAGACCCTGAGCGCAGTATTTTGTTGGCGTTGCAAGCGCTTTCAATTCAATACTCTTCTGAGGCGGAAACAGCACTTCGAAGCGGCTTAACCACCTCACGCGTCAAATTGACTCTAGCCAGCGATGCAGATACTGTTTCCCTGGCTTTTAGCCTGGATGGCAAACAAATGGCAACCGGCGATAAAAATGGGGTTATCCAGATCTGGGATATTCAGACGGGCCAAAAAATAACCAGATTAAATTTGAATCCAGCAAGCTCCATAACCTGGATGTTTTATATGCGTGATGGAAACCAATTGGTTGTAGGAGATTCCACCGGATTTATCAAGATATGGAATGTCTCAACCGGTAAATTATATTCATCTATTCTTGCCCACTCGAAAGGAATAGATTATATGGCCTTTAATGTCGATGGGGGGCGCCTGGCAACTACGAACTCTTCAGCCATTAAAATTTGGGATATTAATACCGGCAAGGAACTCTTTGATCTTTCAGGCACTGCAAATATTTCATCGGTTGCATTTAGCAGAGATGGTACCCGGTTTGCAACAGCCAGCGATGATGATAAAGTCATTATTTGGGACACAGTCACTGGCAAAAACCTTTTTACATTTGTTCTCGGCCCAGAAGGTTGTACTTACCCCAACATCGTTTTTAATAAATTGGGAACCAGATTGATCTCATCTGATAATTGCGGAGCAATCAGGTTTTGGGATATCTCCTCAAATAAAGGCCAGGAATTATTCCATCGAAATGTTCCGACATCTAATGGATCAGTTCCACTTGACCTGAGTCCCGATGGAACTCAACTGGCAGTAACCGCGAATCAATCAATTTCAATTTGGGATACATCTACAGGTTTTGATTTGTTTGTTCTCCCTAACGATCAGGTTGCCTTTTTCACAGGGGGGTTTAGCCCCGACGGAAAATTATTTGCCGCTGGAGGATACGGCGCACCAATCAAAGTATGGGACATGTCTTCACCCGGCAAAGAGGAGATTGTTGTAACTGCTCACAACGGGAAACGGGTTGGTGGCGTAATTTTTAGTCCTGATGGAACACGGGTGCTGACAGAAAGTTTTGCCGACGGAAAAATTCGGATGTGGGATCCTGCTACCGGTCAAAAACTACAAGAAATAATAGATCCAGATATTTGTTGCTCGATGGCATTTAACCCGAGCGGAACACAGCTTATTATCGGCTCCAAAAAAGGAGTTGCACAAATTCGAGATCCAAAAAACGGTAAATTGGAAATACTATTATCCGGTCACACAAATTCGATCGTAACAGTTGCCTTCAATCCGGATGGCACCAAAATAGCTACAGAGAGTTATGATGGCACGGTAAAAATATGGGATGCCAAAAACGGCAAGCAACTGATCTCCATAAATGTGCGTACCGAAGGGCAAGTAGATCGTATCGCTTACAGCCCGGATGGAAAGCTCCTGGCGACTACGAGCGCAGATAAAAATATTGGTAATGGCCAGGTAATTGTGTGGGAAGCAGCGACAGGGAAACAACTCTTCTCCCTGGGTAATGAACCAGATGCGCCTGCCCCCTGGGGTCTCTCTTTCAATCCTGATGGAAATCTTTTAGCGGTGGGCTACTCTGACCACGTTGTTAGAGTTTGGGATATTTCAACCTTGAAATCGCAAACGCAACCCCTCCTTGTACTGCGAGGTCACTCAAATCTGGTGTGGGAAGTTGCGTTTAGCCCGGATGGCACCCTGCTCGCTACGGCCAGTCATGATGGTACGGTTAAACTTTGGAAAGTATCGTCAGGATCTGAGCCATGGACGGAACTCACTACATTAACGGGTCACACAGCCGAGGTCAGTGGTGTCGCTTTCAGCCCGGATGGAAAATACCTTGCAAGTGTGAGGTGGGATGGAACATTGCGAGTTTACCTTTCACAAAATGAAGACTTAATCGCCACCGCAAAAAAGCGGGTTACACGCTCCCTGACCACAGAAGAATGTCAAAAGTATTTGCATGTAGATGTATGTCCCGCTGCACCGTGATTCCCTGAGCGAAGCGAAGGGTCTCTACTTCTGAAAATCGAGATTCTTCGCTTCGCTCAGAATGACACTCCGTAAGGCGAGTTCTTAAGACTTAACACATAGAACTTCAATCGAAATAAAACTGCAAAAGCCTGCTTGAAATCAAGATTAGCGCAGGTGTCTATAAACGCACCTGTTGCCAGGCGATTATTGAAACAAAATATTCTGTCCGATCAAACTATTTTTTATGGAGGATGATATGAACTCATGGTTCGGTCATTTTTGAGATAGGTTTCGAAAAATTATCAACCAGTTGGGTATAGATACTTGTCGGGAAGCCCAGCAAAAATAAGATTTTTGTTTGGACCTCCGAAAGTGGCGTCACATGATACAAAACCTGCTCACCGATGGTCACGACCGACAAATAGATACCCTTGAAAGCCTGAAGCATGGCTTCAGCGGTGGGATGAGCTGTTGCCCGTTTCGGATTTCCAGCGTAAATGCCAGACAATTTCTCATTCAAATCCGCTAAACACTTTCTGGCTTGATAATCAATCAATGTCAAGATGCGCAATCCAATCGAGAGCAAGTGGATCAAGCCCGTCGCACGCTCATCGCTTTGCAAATACATGGGAGACAACGACAAAGGTTTTCCCTTCAAGCGGCCAAAGCCATGTTCAACCAGGTATTCTTCACGGTATGCGAGGACTGCCTTTTCCAGAGGCAAAACATCTTGAGGATGATTGGTGACATATACCCGCCAACCTAACCAACGTTCAGCTTCTTGAACAGCCTGCTCATCAATTTCGGCCAGCAAAGTCAGTGCATGTTCGATCTCGGTTCTGGCTGGACGGTCGCCATAGGCCCGAATATCTCTTTCCGTGCTATCGTCCAGAATATTGAGTTTTAGCAACCCTGCCACCCGATGGCGTTTGAGAATATTGTTGGCAGCAACCTGCATACCAGCTGCATCTTCAAATTGCCGTTTGCCTTGTTTGTGCTTGTTCAATTCAAGTAACTCGATCTGGGCTTTTTCCAGACGCTTGTGAAGACCTGCTTGCGCGGCATGCATAAATTGAAATGAGTGAACGATCAACCACCTTTCGGTCCAAGTAATGGTTTTGTTATCAATTTCGGCACTCAGCGAAATATTTTTCTCATAGCCTTCGGCGATTTGCTCCGATAGTCCTTCCGTATTTACTCGTTCGATAGGCGTCAGTGCCTGGATTTCGTCCCAAACCGGCCGTAAACAAGATTCAAGCGTCTCTTTCGCTAACTGGACTTCCGAAAGTGGACACAGATAGTAATCCTGGCCATTCTGAATGAATGTGCGAATTCCTAATGCTGCCATTTTGCAGTCGCCTACATATAACAATCCATGCTCGCCGAGACTGGCTCTCACTTGTTTGATCGCTGGAATGTACAATTTGTCATCTGCGCGTTCGCCTGAAACTACCTGGGTTGCAACGGGCATCCCCATTGGATCTAACGCTGACATCATTACCTTCAGTTGCGGCAGGTCGGGTCGATGATCTTTGCTGTATCCATATTGAAATAGTCCGTTTTCAGTCACGGTCCAATATCCGCTGGCTGTTGTGCTATCCACTCTCACCCGGTTCGGCCTCAAGTCATACACGCGCAGAGTTCGTCGGTTGAGTTCAGTTTCAAACGCTTTCCATTTCTCCGCATCAGCAAGTTCGTCCAGCATGATGCCCAATCGATCGTCACTCCATTCCGACGCCCGAACGTTTTGTCCCGTACTTTGTCCCAGCGTATGTGGTCGTTTTTCAACCCACGCTTCTACTTGGTTTAGGCGGTGATCGCCTTCTGACAATATATGACCCAGCCAAATCAGTGCCGTCCAACCAAAACTCGTTCCTTGCCAGTTGCCATGGGGTATAAACTGCCGATCCAATAGTTCTGGTATCCCGATTCTCTTCCCTTGCGCTAGCAAAACAGGAATGTCGTCCATTTGTTCTGTCATTACGTTTAGGTTTTCTGCCATCCAGATAGCTTATCGCATTTTTCTAAACCCGTCAAAATTTGACCGAACCATGAGTTTGAATTTGAATTATATTTAATTGGGTATGACTTGGAACGTTTTCCTAAAACCGAACATCCAAATGATGCGGGTGTTCTATTGTAAAAAAGGAGGGGAGGGATATACTTGGGGAAGCGACGGAATGATTGCAGAGTTCAAGTCTGCACGCTAGCCCAAACTGCTGGGTGCATGTCGTAAACTGACCAACTAAAAGGAGAAAGCTATGAAAAATGGTATTTGCCCCATGTGTCAATCAAACGAAGTTTATATGACCGACGATAATAACAATTTGGGCGAGGAAGGAATGCTGATGTTTTATGGGTATGTAGATCGAGAGATGGGTGCCTATGCTTCTGATCTATACGTCTGTTTGACATGTGGCTATATGGCTCTCTTCGCCACTCCCACAGTGTTAAAAGGGAAACATAAGGAACTCACGTTCTTGAAAGAAGCAAGAGACTGGAAAAAAGTAGTGTGACCTGTAAGATAAGATCAATAAATATTTCGATTAACTGCTTGCAATGCAGAAATGAATAATTTTATATTGAATCGATAAACTCGAAACATGCTCATGGTTTGCGCCTAACACTGCCCCTCTCAGAGTTGCCTCCTAAATTTCGGAAATTTTCCCGATTGACTCCGCAAAAGAGTTCAGGGCGGGTGATCACAATTGAAGGAGGAAGATCTAAATATCCGCGAGTACAGTCTGCTTTAGCGAAGGTCCCCGCTGAATTAACAAGGAGAAGGATATGGTAAAGCAAGATCAAATCCAAAAGCAACTGTTGAAAAACAAAACGGTCATCCTTTGTGGCGGCTCGAAGGGGATCGGGAAGGAAACTGCCAGGCAAATCGTAAGACTCGGGGGCAGTGTATGTGTCATTGCAAGGAATGCTGAGCCGTTGGAAGCTGCTGTTTCTGAAATGAGGAATTTAGCAAGAGAGGATTCGCAGTTCATCGAGAGCATCTCCTGCGATACAACAAACATGGAGCAACTGCAGCCGCTCTTGACCGAGTTTGTAGAGCGGCATGGAGTCCCAGACTATTTGATCAACATGGTTGGGTATGCCTATCCACAGTATGTTCAGGAGTTGACGCTGGAGGATTACCGGAAATGTATGGAAGTGAATTACTTCGGGCAATTGATTCCCACTCTAATTCTGTTGCCGCATTTCAAGGCCGCTCGAAAGGGCCATATAGCGAACGTATCGTCCATGCTGGGTTTCTTCGGGATTATGGGATATGCAGCGTATGCACCGACCAAGTTTGCGCTCGTTGGGCTGACTGAAGTACTTCGGCACGAACTGAAACCATACAACATCAATTTTTCAGTGTTGTACCCCCCAGACACAGATACACCAGGGTTTGAGATCGAGAACCGAACAAAACCAGAAGAGTGTGCGCTGATGTCAGAAAGTGTGAAGACACTGAGCGCCCAGAGGGTTGCTGAGATACTTGTAGCTGGCTTGATCAGGAAGAAATATGCGATCCTGCCCGGAGAAGCAGGTCTGGTATGGAGACTGTATAGGTACTTTCCCTGGCTGGTGAGATGGATCACCGATAGGGACTACAGACAGGCGAGACGAAAATTAGGGAAGGAAGTGTAAGTCTGCAATAAAAGATCATCAACACCCAAGACGGTGTTAAAATAAGATGATTGTATGTTCAACATTATTGACCGCAACCTTCTTCGTGACCACGTTCTTAAACTTGCCGAAACCGATTCGCGAGTCGTGGCAGGTGCTATTGTCGGTTCACTTGCATTAAGTGATGGGGATCGCTGGTCAGATATTGATTTAACTTTTTCAGTGGCAGATGGTTATTCTATATTCGTCGTGCTAGAAGACTGGACAATTAATATTGTAAAAGAATTCAACGCGACGCAATTATTCGACTTGCCAAGTGACACTTCTATTTATCGAGTATTTTTACATGAAATAGACTGTGTCGAAGAATTGGCAATCAAAGTTAAACCTCAATTGCTTGAGCTAACCGCTCAATGGGATACGTAAACTTCCAAAATCGCAACTAAAAAGCATGGTTATAAACCACTCTGTTCCTTATGCGAAAAATGATGGCAACCTCATGCGGAGGTTCTGAGAAACCAAAGTATCACGTCCGCCACCCCGCTCTACCCCTCGCTTCACTTCCACCTGACTGGGACCTTCGGCGATCACGATGTCTCCCAAATGGAAGAGAAGAAGCCAGCAACTATGAGTTTATTCTGCTCGCAGACAGAGTCAACGAGCGGGCGGCGGAAACTGTTCGGTGCTTCGCCAAAGAATATTTTCTCATCTTGTTGATTAGGATCCGAAATTATGCAAAGCCTTGAAGAAATTATTATCAACAACTGGGCGCTTCGTTTTCAATGCCCTCTTAGCATTATTAAAAAGAGTGGAACAACCTTGTTGCCTGAAGAAAAATATGCCGATCAACTTATGATTATCCTTTGGCATATCGGTATACACACTTTTGCGCTCTTTGATCCATCCCTCACTAAGTTGTTGAAAGATATAATAATTCGGCTACCTATAAACACCCCTTTATCTGGAGACAACATTCAACAAGCGCTGGGCGTCAACTCAATTGTGGCACATGATATTGATTTAATTCATTATCTCCCGCCATCCACCCTGCCCAATATAGTGACGCCGCATTCTTTCACCGTACGACAGTTAACATCGTCAGATCAAGAGTATCTATCTGTGCTTCATGACAACTGTTCACCTGAAGAAGTAGATAATGGATATGTCGAAGTCGACCACGAGATTGTATTCGGTTGTTTTAATGATAAAGAACTGGTTTCTGCTGCCAGTGGTTATCGCATGGCTGGTTTCATGGACATTGGCGTGTTGACCCATACAAAGTTTCGCAAATCAGGTTTGGGAAAAGTAGCGGTAGGTTCTCTATGCGCATGGGTAATTTCCCACAACGTTATTGCTCAATATCGTTGCAATAATAACAATATGGGATCACTCGGCATAGCAAGATCGCTTAATTTTCAACGCTACTATAGTTCTGAGAGCATTACCTTAAGGCCATCAGTCACAAGTTAAGGAATTGAAAATCCTGTCAAGATACCAGTTTTCAAGCG